>JBKOXV010000254.1:0-7729 GCA_046725105.1 bacterium
GATCAGCACCGGCCCGAGCGGTCGGACGGTGGCACGGAGGCTGATCCAGCCGGACAGGCTGTCGTACCCGTTGACGGCGACGTGACGGCGGGCGAGCGGACGGTCGGCGTCGTCAGCCCTCGAGACGAGCACGCTGCGGTAGCGACCGACGGCGTCACTGATCCCCGCGTACGTAAACACACCGACCACGGCGACGCGCCCCGCCAGTCGATCGACGACCGGCCAACCGCACGACTGCGACAGAAGTAGTTGTGGATGCAACCAGTGATCGTCGTACAGGTCGCCGTCCCAACGCAGCGCCGTCGGAACGTCGGTCACCCCGGCGGCGGTGAGGCGGGCCGCGATCGTCGTCCAGAGGGCCTCCACCGCCGGCACGATCTCGGGCAGGTCGTACATGGGGAGGCTTGCAATCCGTCCTTCCTCCGATCTGATGCGCGAAGAGTGTCGTATAGACCCAAAAATCGCGTCAGAACGATTGGGGGGGTCAGACACCGGGGGCCTCGTGGCGGATGATGCGGCTGAGGATGTCGGCTTGGGCGGCCAGGTAGCCACCGCGACGGCCGCGAAGTCGCGGGCCGACGATCTCGTGGAGGCGGGGGAGGGCGTGGAACGGGACGCTGGGGGAGATGTGGTGCTCGGCGTGGTACGGCATGTTCCACGCCAGGACCCGAAGGGGCGCCGGGACTCGTAACGAGCGGGTGTTCTCGTCGACATCGGCGGTACGGGGCCGGCCGGCGTGCTCGGACAGCCGGGCCAGCCGCATCGACGGCTCCCCGACCAGGCGGGGCACGACCCAGAACCACAGGAGCACCGTCGAGCCGGTCGCCACGGAGGCGGCCAGTGCGGCGGCGTAGATCGCCACGAAGACGCGCGCTTCCCGCACGACGTGGGGCCGCCGGCGCGCCGGCACGAACCCCTCGAATGGCAGGAACCGGCCGGCGGCGTGGGCGACGAGCGTCCGGCCGGCCCACCACCAGTACGGACCGCCGGCCACGAACCACAGGTAGCGCGCCACGGACCGTGGCAGCGGAACGAGCTCGGGGTCGCGCTCGGCGTCCTGCGTGTTCAGATGGTGGGCGGCATGCTCGAGGGCGAAGTACTGCGGGGGCGGGCCCACGACCAGGCCTGTGACCCACGCCGCCGCCCGGTTGGCCCACCGGGCCCGGAAGGCGGTGCGATGGGTCGCCTCGTGCAGGAGTGCGAACAGATGGGCCAGCACCACGCCGTACACGATGACGGCCGGTACGACCCACCATGTGCCCCGGGCCCACCACAGCCAGGCCCCGCCGGCGGCGAGGGCGGTGCCGTGAACGGCTAGGAAACCGGCGGCGTGACGGTTGGTGCGGGCGAGGAGCGGACGCGCCTCGGCGCTGCGGCCGTCGCGTCGGGGCGTCGCCGCCACCGCTGGCATCGGACCTGTATACCTGGCCCGGTGGACATCGCCGACCTCCGCGCCCGCTTGGAGACGGCCGGGCTCGACCGCACGGACCTGGCCGCCGATCCGATCGAGCAGTGGCACCGGTGGCACGATCTGGCCCGGGAGGCCGGCTGCGTCGAGCCAGAGGCCATGGTCGTCGCCACTGTCGGCGCCGACGGGGCTCCCGACGCCCGGTTCGTGCTCGTGCGCACCGTCGACCAGCGCGGTTTCTGGTTCCTCACGAACCTGGCGTCGACCAAGGGCCGCGACCTCGCCGCCCGTCCGGTCGCGGCCCTGGTGTTCGGCTGGCTCGAGCTCCACCGCCAGGTCCGGGTGCGAGGCCGGGTCGAGCCCGTCGACCGAGCCGAGGTGGAGGCGTACTTCGTCACCCGACCTCGACCGGCCCGCCTGGCGTCGTGGGCGTCCCGACAATCGGCCGTGCTCCTCGACCGAGCGACCCTCGACGCGGCGGTGGCCGACGCCGGCGCCCGGTTCCCGGGCGACGATATTCCCATGCCGCCGTGGGTCGGCGGGTTCCGCGTCGTGCCGGACGAAGTCGAGTTCTGGCAAGGGCGGCCCGGTCGTCTCCACGACCGGTTGCGCTACTCGCCGACTCCCGAGGGATGGTCGATCGAGCGGCTCTCGCCCTGATCGGCGGAGTGGTTCCACGAGCGGGCCGCGCCGGCCAAGGCGTCGATGAGCGCCACTGTATGGGGCGTCGGCCCCGGACCCTCCCAGTCCCACCAGATGGGGCTGGAGCCCCGAACCCGGGGCGGGAGCTCGAGCTGCACCCCGGCACCGGCGGGCAGGTTGACGGGGTTGCGAGGATGCAGGCCCCGCAGCTCGACGGGAATCCGGTCGAGGTCGGTGGCGATGTCGTAGACGGGCAGCGCGACGCGCAAGAGGCGGCCCACGTGCTCGGCGAGGAGCCGGTTGCGGCCCCCGAGCAGCAGCGTCGCCCACAGGCCGTCCCGGCCGTAGCCGTGCACCGTGACCACCACGTCGACGTGGTCGATGAAGGTGGCCAGCGCCGGCGAGATGGCCGGGTCGAACATGGTCGACGGCAGATGCCACTGCAGGTCGGCGGGCTGGTGGACGCCGTAGTACGAGGCGCCGGCCTGGGCGGCGGCGGCGCCGGCGATGACGTCGGTCATCTCCTCGAGCGAGCCGCCGTGGAACGCCATGAAGCCGAACGATCCCCGCAGCTCCATGACCTCCTCCACACCCGGATGGGCCAGCAGGTCGGCGAACATCAGCGGGCCGTGCTGTTCCGCCGGCGGGCCAGCGTCACCAGGGCGGTGACGCCGACGGCCATCGCCAGCAACGTCCCGAGCACCCAACCGCCACGATCCTGCAGCCACACCTGGGCGTCGAACGACCACCCTTCGACCGTGCTGGCCACACCGCCCCCGGTGGTGGAGCCGGTGGCGTCGAAGCGCAGGTTGAAGATCCAGTAGTAGACGAGATACAGGCCGGCCAGCACGAGGAAGACGCCGGCGACCCGGTCGACGTAGACCATCATCGTCCGCAGGACGGCCAGGAGGCCGCCGCGGGCCAGTGCCAGGGTCACCGTGAGGGCGGTGAGCACCAGCGCCATGCCGGCGCCGTAGGCCAGCACGAGGAGCACCCCGGACACGGCCCCCTTGCTCGTGAAGCTGGTCAGCGTGGCGCTGATGAAGAGCGGCAGGGTGCATCCGATCGACGCGATGGCGTACGACACGCCGAACACGTACATCGACACGAGGGTGCGATCGCGGCCGCCCTTGTCGAGCCGCGGTGTCGTGAACGGCAGGTGATAGCCGAGCAGCATGGCCACGCCGAGGGCGGCCAGGCCCAGGCCGATGGGAATCGTGACGTACTTGGCCCAGTCGATCAGCACGTCGCCGCCCCCCCGCACTACGGCGCCGATGATGGTGAACACGGTCATGAACCCGATCGACACGGCCAGGCTGACGGCGATGGCCCGTCCCACCCGGGCCGACGGCGGGGCGAGGCCGCGGGTGGCGTCCACCCCGAGGAAGTACGAGAGGTACGCCGGCAACATGGCGAACCCGCACGGGTTGACGGTGGCCAGCATGCCGGTCGTGAAGGCGTAGGCGAACAGGCCATCGATCACAGATCGAAGGTCTCCTGCGCCGTCTTGGTGAGCGTCTCGGCATCGAGGGTGCCGGCGTGGGACTTCACCACGACGCCGTCGGCGGACACGAACAACGTGGTCGGCATCACCGCGATGCCGAGCGTCGGGGCGAAGGTGTCGTCGGGATCGAAGAGCAACGGATAGGTGATGTGACGCTCGGCGGCGAAGGAGACGGCGGCGTCGCGGCCGTCGGCCCGGTCCAGCCCGACGATCTGCACCTTGTCGCCCAGCGCGTGGTGCACCTGTTCGAAGGCCGGCATCTCCTGCTGGCACGGAGGACACCACGCCGCCCACACGTTCAGGACCAGCGGCTTGCCCCGGTAGTCGGCCAGGCGCGCCGAACCACCGGCCAACAGGTCGAAGCGCTGGTCGGGGAGCGGCGCGCCGCTCATGTCCCGGGCCGTGCCGATGCCCGACTCCTGCGCCCCGCCCGGTGAGGTCAGGTGGGTCGTGGACGAGCCGCCGCCCGAGAGGCCGATCAGGATGGCCGCCACGGTGCCCACGACCACCCCGATCACCGCGCCGGCGACGATCCTGCGGCGCCGCGTCCAGGCCACGCTCGCGACGTTACCGGCGCCCCTCCCATCCCCCGGTTTCACGCTGCTTTGACGACCTCAGAGGTTCTTGAACAAGCGTGAAACCGAGGGGTGGGGGTCAGGCAGTCTTGACGTAGTGAGGCGGGAGCGGCACCTCGTCGACCACCAGCTCGGGCCGAGGGAGTTTCGGTGGTCGGCCCCGTCTGCGCTTGTTGGCGACGACGGCGCCGTTCACGAGCAGCTGCCCGCCCCACACGCCCCAGGGCTCTTCCCGCTCGAGAGCGCCGGCCAGGCAGGCGACCGCAAGCGCGCACTTCGAGCAGATGGCCTTGGCGCGGGCGATGTCGATGAGGTCCTCGGAGAAGAACAGGTGTGTGAGCGTGCCGTTCCCGTCATTGCACCGCGCCCGCTTCCAATCGATAGCCGCCACCTCGCTCAACTGCGCCTGGAGTTCATGGAGTGCGATCACGGGGTCTCCTTTGTGTTTGTGCCGGAAATCAGAAAGGCCGTCGGGATTTTTTCCCGACGGCCTCTTCGAGCCTTTCCGACGTATGTGCCTTGCCTTTACGTCGGTCGCCTTCGAAGCCGTCGGGCGGTAGCGGTGCCCATGTGAATGGCGTTCACCTGGGACTTCTGGAAACGCCACACGTAGCCGTCGCCGAGAGCGCACGGGCGCGCCACACCGGCGGCGGCCAGTGGGAGGGCGAAGGGCGTGCGCTTCATCGAGGAGATCGGTCCTTTCCGCGGCCTGATACCACGAGTCGCCCGATCGTGACACGGCACTGAGCCATGAGTCAACAACTTTGCCGTGAACGGCGGGCCGATACCGTCACTTTGTGACCATTGACCACGTGACCCTCCCGCCGGCGCCCGGCGGGCGCGTGTTCACCGGCCGGCGCCGGGTCCGGCTGGGCGACGCCAGCCCGGGTGGACGGCTGCGCTTCGACGCCCTGGCCCGCCATCTCCAGGACGTCTCCAACGACGACACCCGTGACGCCCGTCTCCACGACGACGGCTGGGTCGTCCGGCGTACCACAGTCGACGTTCGCCGGTTCCCCATGCTCGGCGAGGAGGTCGAGCTGCGTACCTTCTGCAGCGGCACCGGCCGCCGGTGGGCCGAACGGCGTGTCGCTGTCGCCGGGGTCGACGGAGGCGCCGTCGACGCCGCCAGCCTGTGGGTGCACGTGGATACGGCCACCGGCCGTCCGGCGCCCCTGTCGCCGCACTTCTACGAGCTCTACGGGTCCGCCGCCGGCGGCCGGACCGTGACGGCCCGGCTGCACCACCCCGATCCGCCCTCGGGACCGACGGCCCGCCGATGGCCGACCCGCTTCGTCGACTTCGACGTCGTGGGGCACATGAACAACGCCGCCTACTGGTGCCCCGTCGAGGAAGAGCTGGCCCGCCGCCGGGACCTCCGGGCCCCGCTGCGGGCCGAAGTGGAGTTCCGGGCCGGCATCGATCCCGGCGACGACGTCGACGTGGCCGTGCAGGACGGAGAGGGCGACCTTCGACTGTGGCTGCTCCGGGATGGGATGGTGGCCGCCTCGGCCTTCGTATGGAGGGTGCCGTGACCGACGCCCCGGTCGGCCCCGATGACGTCGACGCGGCCGCCCGACGGGTGGAGGGGTTTGTGCGCCGGACGCCGGTGCTGGCGATGGAGACCGGAGCCTTCGGGCTGGCCGGCGGCGCCGTGTTGAAACTCGAGCTGTTGCAACACACCGGCTCGTTCAAGGCCCGAGGGGCCTTCAACCGCGTGCTGGCCTCGGAGGTGCCGGCCGCCGGCCTGGCGGCGGCGTCGGGCGGCAACCACGGCGTGGCCGTCGCCCACGTGGCGCACGCCCTCGGGCATCGCGCCGAGATCTTCGTGCCTGCCACCAGCCCGGCCGCCAAGGTCGACCGCATCCGCCGCCTCGGCGCCGACGTGCGGGTGGGCGGGACCATCTACGACGAGGCCCAGGCGGCGGCCACGGCGCGGGCCGCCCAGACCGGCGCCCTCCTCGTGCACCCGTACGACCATCCGCTCGTCGTGGCCGGCCAGGGCACGATGGCACGGGAGCTGGACGAGCAGGTGCCGGGCTTCGACACCGTCCTGGTCGCGGTGGGCGGCGGCGGCCTGATCGCCGGCGTGTGCGCCTGGTTCGGCGACCGGGTGAGGATCGTCAGCGTCGAGCCGGCCTCGATCCCGGCCATGCGGGAGGCCAGGAGGGCGGGCCACCCGGTCGAAGTCGCCGTCAGCGGGTTGGCGGCGGACTCGCTCGGCGCCAAGGCCATCGGAGCGGTGCCGTTCGCCTGCGCCGAATCGTTCGTCGATGACGCCGTGGTGGTCTCCGACGACGCCATTCGCGCCGCCCAGCGGGAACTGTGGGCATCGGTCCGGCTCATGGCTGAGCCGGGCGGGGCGGCGGCGCTGGCGGCGGTGTTGTCGGGCGCTTATCGACCGGCGCCGGCGGAACGGTTGGTGGTGGTGGTGTGCGGCTCGAACGTCGATCCCACGACCGTGATCACGCCGTGACCTCGTATAAGAGGAGGTCGTCCTCCCAGTGGGCGCCGGCCTGGCCCGCCAGCCGGAGGTGCTCGAGATGGGCGTAGGTCTCGCTCTCGGCCATCGATCCCCACGCCCGGGGAGAGAACAGGTGCTGCATCAGCTCGTTCACCGAGGCGGCTCGCCCGAGCTCGTGAGAGGCCGCGGTCAACCGCGCCAACCGGTCGGCGTGGTGCTGCTTGATCTCGTCGACCCGGCCGGTCAGGTCGGTGAACGGATGCCCGTGGGCCGGGAGTACGTGGCGGACGCCTTCGAGCGCCCGGACGCGATCGAGCGAGGCGAAGAACTCGGCCAGCGGGTCGTCGGAGTTGCCGATGCCCGAGATGTGCGGCGTGATGGTGGGCAGCACGTGGTCGCCCGACAACACCACGCCCTCGGTGGGATCGTAGAGGCACAGGTGGTCAGGGGTGTGGCCGGGCGTGTGCACAGCGATCCAGTCGCGTCGGGCGAACGAGGCGACGTCGGCGTCGTCGAGCCGGCGGGTGGGCCGGGGGTGGGTCATGTAGGCGCGGAACTCTTCGGCGGAACGACCCACCGACCCCTCGGGCGGCCGGAAGGGCTGACCGCCCCACGGAACGGGCCGGTTCCACGGGCCCTGCAGCACTCTCTGCGGCGTGTCCTCGGCGGCGGCCGTCTCGGGATCCTCGGCGTCGGGCTCGGGATCGAACCACAGCCGGAAGGAGCGGTGCGTGACCACATCGGCTCCCGTCTCCTCCCGGAGGCGAGCGGCGCCGCCGAAGTGGTCGGGATGGGAGTGGGTGACGATGACGGAGTGGACGCGGCGCAACGGCAGCTCGGCCGCGGCGAGTCGGCTCAGCAGCGCCTCGTACGACTCGAGGCCGGGCAGTCCGGGATCGACGACGGCGAAGCCGCGCTCGTCCTCGAGGGCATAGCAGTTCACGTGGCCGAGGCCGGGCATGGAGATGGGCAGCTGCATCCGGAGGATCCCGGGCGCCACCTCGCTGATCTCGTCGGTGGCCTGTTCCTGCTCCTGGCGTGTCACCGTCGCCATGGAGGCAGGATACTTGCCAGGTGCAACTTCCCCTATTTGGGGAGGAACGCCTTCTCCCGGTAGTAGCGCAGCTCCTCGATGC
>JBKOXV010000190.1:0-10139 GCA_046725105.1 bacterium
GCGACCGACAGGGCCGGCGCCGCCGTATTGCGCGGCGTCGCCCACGTTCGCACTGCGTGGCTCACCGACGTCGCCGACGCCGCCCTCCGCATCGGGTCTGATGACGTCGTGCTGGTCGCCGCCATGGTGCTGGTGGTGGTCCTGCTCGCGCTGCGACGCTGGCGCCACTTGTTCACGTTCGTCGGCAGCGTCCAGGTCTACGCCATCGTCGGAAGCCTCATCTACGAGGGAATGACGCGACCCCGCCCCTACGACGTGACCACGATCGGGGAGTGGGACGGCTACTCCCTCCCCGCCTTGCCGCTCGGCAACTTCACGTTCCTCCTCGTCGCAGTCGGCTACACGCTGGTCGTCGCCGGTCGTCCGCGCTCGATCGCCAAGGTCGTCTTCATCGCTGCCATCGCGATGGTGGCGGCGGCGCGCCTGTACCTCGCCGTCGACTACCCGTTCGACCAACTCGTGAGCATCACCCTCGCCGTCGCCATCGCCGTCAACGCGTTCCGCTACTTCACGCCGAACGAAGCGTTCCCGATCGCGTACCGCCGCGGCAAGACCGCCCACCTCGACGTGACCGGTCGGCGGGGCGAGGCCGTCCGGCAGGCCGTGCGTGACCAACTCGGCCTCGAGGTAGTGGAGATAAAACCCGTCGGGCTCGAGGGGTCGGGTGGGTCGACGCCACTCCGCCTGCGAATCGCGGGCGATCCTGACCGATATCTGTTCGGGAAGCTCTACGCGATGAACCACGTCCGCGCCGACCGCTGGTACAAGCTCGGCCGAACGATCCTGTACGGGCGGCTGGAGGACGAAGCGCCGTTCCAGTCCGTACGGCGCTTGGTCGAGTACGAGGACTACGCCGCTCGGTTGCTGCGCGACAGCGGGATCGTCACGGCGGCGCCGTACGGAATCGTCGAGATGACGCCCGAGCGGGAGTACCTGTTCGTCACCGAGTTCTTCGACGGCGCCAAGGAGATCGGCGACGCTGACGTGGACGACGGCGTGATCGATCAGGGTCTGCGCCTGATCCGCCAACTCTGGGATGCCGGCGTCGCCCATCGCGACATCAAGCCGGCGAACATTCTCGTGCGCGACGGCCAGCTGCTGATCATCGACGTCTTCTTCGTCCAAGTGCGCCCGTCGCCGTGGCGCCAGGCCGTCGATCTCGCCAACATGATGCTGGTTCTCGCCGTGCGTACCGACGCCGAGCGGGTGTACGAGCGGGCGCTGCGCTTCTTCTCGCCCGACGAGATCGCCGAGGCGTTCGCCGCCGTGCGCGGCATCGCCAGCCCGACCCAGCTCCGCACCGTCATGAAGCAGGACGGCCGCGACCTCGTCACCCAGTTCCGCACCCTGGCGCCACCGCGACCACCGATCGCACTGCAGCGATGGAGCATCAAGCGCGTCGCCCTGGCCGTCGGCGTCGTCGCCTTCGTCCTGATCTGTCTCATCGGCACCTACGCGTTGCTCCAACCCAGTCCCGCCGAAGTGGCGGACAGCCCGACCTGTGGCACGGACGACGTGATGATCCTGATGGCGCAGGCGGTACCGACGGCCGAGGCCGTGCCCTGCCTGTCGGCGCTGCCCGCCGGCTGGCAGCTGGGCGGCGTACGGATCAAGAACCAGTCCGGGCGCTTTTGGCTCGATTCCGATCAGGCCGGCTCGCATGCCGTCGAAGTGAGCCTCCGACCGCCCGACGCGTGCGTCGTAACCGATGCGACGGAGGTGCTCAGCGATGAGGTAGGCGTACGCCGGTTCGAGCAACCCGAGCAGCTCCCGCCGGGCCTGAAGAGCACGCGCTACTACCCCGTGTCCGGAGGATGTGTCACCTACAGGTTCTCGTTCGAGGGCGAGGCCACGGCGGCACTGATGTTCGACGCCGACAACGCGCTGTCGTTCCAGCGGCGTGATGCTCTCGTCCGCCAGGTCGACGACGACACCGGGCTGGCGCTGTGCGGCGCCGGCGCCACGTGTGTGGGCGGATCATGACGCTCGTCCTGGCGGCCGGTGCCGGTGTGGTCTTCCTGCGCGTCGTGCTCGCCGTCACGATCGCGGTGGCCACAACGGCCCTGTCGCTCCGCCTCCTCGGGGTGCGGCGCGGGTGGGGCCGGGCCGTGATGTCCGGGGCGGTCGGATGGGGCATCGGCGCCTTCGTCGCCCTACGCCTCAACGACTGGGACTGGGGGGCCGAGGGCCTCTTCCTGCACATGCTGGCCATCGGCATCCCGACCACGATGGGTGTCGCCGTCACGCTCGACCTGCTCTCCCGCCCGGGCACGCTGGCGATCGGGGAGCGAGCCGGTCTGGTCGTGGCCCCCCGCCCGATCCGGGCGATACGCCGACGGATCTCCGTGCTGCGCCGCTACCGGGAGCTGGTGAAGCTGGTCCGAGGCGCCGGCTTCGGCCCGCTGCTGTCGGCGGGAGGAAGGACCGAGCGCTCGACCCAGGCGGTCGGCGTGCGCCTGCGGCGGGTGCTGGAGGAAGCCGGCGGTGTCTACGTCAAGCTCGGTCAGATCGCCGCCACGCGGCCGGACCTCGTGCCGCCCGACATCTGCGCCGAGCTGGCCTCGCTGCAGAACCGGGTCGCACCCGATGCGGTCGAGGGCATGAAGACCGTCCTCGAGTCGGAGCTGGGCAACGACGCGGAGCATGTGTTCGCCGAATTCGACTGGCAGCCGTTGGCGGCGGCCTCCATCGGGCAGACGTACCGCGCCCGCCTGCATTCGGGTGAAGCGGTCGTGGTGAAGGTCCAGCGGCCGGGGATCGAACAGATCATGGACCGCGACCTCGCCGCCCTGGCGCTGTTGGCGCGGCTCGCCCAGCGCCGTACCCGCTTCGGCCAGAGCCTGCGGTCGGGCGAGATGCTCGAGCAGTTCGCCACCAGCCTGCGGGCCGAGCTCGACTTCCTGCGGGAAGCGGACGCCATGTCGGAGATGACGATCCTGCTCGGCCCGTGCTCGTCGGTTCGGATCCCGGTCGTCTATCGATCCCTGTGCACGAGGCGGCTGCTCGTCCAGGAGCGGTTCGACGGATTCACGCTGGCCGACACCGAGCAGCTCGCGACGTCCTCGATCGACCGGCGGGCGCTGGGTGAAGAGCTCCTGCGCTCGAGTCTCGACCAGGTCTTGCGGATCGGCTTCTTCCATGCCGACCCTCATCCAGGAAACATCTTCGCCTTCACCGACGGCACGCTCGGACTGATCGACTTCGGCGCCGTGGGACGGCTCGATCCCATCCAGCAATCGGCCGTCGTCGACATGCTCGCCGCTCTCGTGCAGCGCGACGTCGGCCTGCTCCGGGACGGCATCGAGCGCATGGCGGAGATGGCCGAGTCGGTGCCTCCCGATCGGCTCGAGCGGGCCCTCGCCCGCCTGATGGCGGAGAACATGCGGACGACCGGCACGGTCGAGCCGACCATCTTCCAGGATCTGGTTCGCACGCTGGCCGACTTCGGCATCCGCCTGCCCGCCGACCTCGTCCTGCTCTCGCGCGCCCTGGTGACGCTCGACGGCACTCTGCGCGTCTTGTCCCCCGACCTGTCCCTGGTGTCGACGGCGACCGGCATCATGACGTCGACGACGGCGCCGGTGCTCGATCGCGACGCGATGATCCATGACGAGCTTCTGGCCGTCCTCCCCCACCTCCGCCGCCTGCCTGATCGGATCGATCGCTTCCTCATGCTGGCGGGCCGCGGCGACTTGCGCGTCCGGAGCGTCGTCGACGAGGACAGCCGGCGGATCCTACGGACACTGGTGAACCGGGGGCTGCTGACGTCGATCGGGTTCGCCTTCCTCATCGTCTCGGCGATACTGCTCGCCGCGGGTGACGCCGGTCCGATGCTGTCCGACACCACCGGACTCTTCGAGATCTTCGGCTACGGCGGCCTGGTGGCGGGAGTCGTCCTCCTGCTCCGCGTGGTCGCGGCGGTCGCACGGGACGGCACCACGTGACCTCCGTCGCCGACGACGAGACCAGCGCCGACGTGGCGGCAACCGCCGAGATGGCGCTGGATGTGCGCCCGCCCGGCGAGCGCTACTACCGCCACCCGGGCGATGTCGTCCGGGTCGTGCTGTGGGGGTCGGCGACGGTGCTGCTCGCGCTGGTGATCTGGCTGGCGCCGTCGACAATGGACGGAGTCACGGACGATCTCGGCCGGGCCTCGGCCCGCGTGCCGAAGGCGGGTCGGCAACTGGCGTTGGCGCTGGGCCAGGTACTCGCCGTCGTAGTGCCGGTCTCCGTCGTCGTCGTGGTCGTCGTGCAACAGCGTTGGCGCCGCCTGCTGCTCGTCGCCGGGGGCGCCCTGGCTGGGGCGGGAGTGTTCCTGGTCCTCGACTCCTGGCTCGACCAGCCTGATCGGCCCAGCAGCGCCGTCGACGGCGGCACCTGGTTGGCGTCGACGAGCTTCCCCTCCAGCTTCTACATCGCCGGTCTGGCGGCGGCATCGATGGTCGGCAAGCCGTGGTTGTCGCGCTCGTGGCGCCGGGCGGCCGACCTGGCGCTGGCCGGTCTGGCCGTCGTGATGCTCGCGGCGGGCACGGTCGGAGCCCCGGCGCTGTTGCTGGCGGTCTCGGTCGGAGCCGCCGTCGGCGCCGCCGTGCTGGTGATCTTCGGCGCACCGAATCGGCGGCCTTCGCCGGCGGCGGTGGCGTCGGCGCTGCGCGACGCCGGCCTGGACGTGACCGGACTCCATGTCCAACGGGCCGAGGGGGGCCGCTCGCAGTTGTACGTCGTCGATCGGGCTTGCGGCCGACGGGCTTTCGCCAAGGTGTACGCGCGCGACAGCCGCGATGCCGATGTGCTGTTCCGGAGCTACCGCGCCGCTGTGCTCCGGAGTGCCGCCGACGAGTGGCCGTCGTTGTCACTCCGTCACGACGTGGAGCACCAGGCGTTCCTGTTGCTCCTGGCCGCTCGAGCCGGGGTCCGCTGCCCCGGCGTCGAGCTGCTGACCCGCCTCCCGGACGGATCGATGGTCCTCGTGATGGAGCATGTCGGCGGCATGCCGCTCGACGCGGACAGCGCTGCCGACGTCGATGGCGACGTGCTCAGCGCCGCCTGGCGTGAAGCGCGCACGCTGCACGATCACCGGCTCGCTCACCGCAGCCTCCGGGCCGCGAACATCCTCGTCGACGACGGCCGTCCCGTCGTCATCGATCTGAGCGCCGGCGTCGAATCGGCTCCACCTCGGCTCCAGGCCATCGACCGGGCCGAGCTGCTCGCCTCGCTCGCCGTCCTGGTCGGGCCCGAGCGGGCCATCGCCTCCGCGGCGGCAACACTCGCGAGCGACGACCTCGCGTCCTCGATGCCGTACCTGCAGCCGCTGGGCTTGTCCGCCGCCACCAGGAAGCGGGCATCGAAGTCGATGCTGCGCGAGCTGCGATCTGGGGTGGCCGCGGCCACCGGCCACGAGGAGGCTCCTCTCGAACGCCTGGTTCGAGTCCGGCCCCGCACGCTCTTGATGATCACCGCGCTCGTGGGCGCCTTCTATGTCCTGCTCCCGCAGCTCGCCAACGTGGGCGACAGCTTCGAGGCGTTGGGCTCGGCCAATTGGGCGTGGCTCCTGGCGGCGGCTGCTCTGTCGATGGTCACGTATGTCGCGGCGGCGGTCGGCATGATCGGGTGCGTCCCGGATCCGTTGCCGTTCGGCCCGACGCTCCAGGCCCAGATGGCCTCGTCGTTCGTCAACCGGGTCACGCCGGCGAACGTCGGCGGGATGGCGCTCAACGTCCGCTACCTGCAGAAGGCCGGGCTGGAGCCGGCCCAGGGGGTGACTGGCGTGGCGCTCAACTCGGTGGTCGGCGCCGTCGTGCACGTCGTGCTCCTCGTGATCTTCTTCGCGTGGGCCGGGCGAAGCAGTTCGGGCGCCTTCAAGATCCCGGCCGACAGCAAGGTGCTCGTGATCATCGCCGTCGTGCTGGCGCTGGCAGGAATCGTCGTCGCCACTCGACGGGGGCGCCGGCTCGTGAAGAGGCACGTGGTGGGGTTCGTCAAGCAGTCGATCCGGTCGCTTGCCATCCTGGCCCGCTCCCCCGCCAAGCTGGCCGCGCTGTTCGGCGGATCGGCCGCCGTCACGCTCGCCTACATCGCGGCGCTCGCCGCCTCCTTGGCTGCCTTCCACGCCGACGTCAGCTTCGCCGAGATCGGCGCCGTGTACCTCGGCGCCTCGTTGATCGCCGCCGCCGCACCCACCCCCGGCGGGCTGGGTGCGCTGGAGGCGGCCGTCGTGGCCGGCCTCACGGGTGTCGGCGTCGAGTCCGGCGTCGCCGTCGCCGCCGTGCTCGCCTACCGGCTCGTGACGTACTGGTTGCCGATCGTGCCCGGGTGGCTCGCCTTCAGGCGTCTCGACCGGCGCGGCTTGATCTGAGTGAAGGCGGCGCGCCGCTCGGGCGTGCGACCCGGCGAAGTGGCAGCAGTCCTCGGCGGGTCGGCGTTGCTGGCCGGGAGCTGGGTCGTGGTCACCGTGCAGGACCGCGTGCCGGCATGGGAAGCGTGGCTGTTCGAGAAGGTGAACAACCTGCCGGGCGCCCTCTGGCCGGTCGTGTGGGGGCCGATGCAGCTCGGCAGCCTGGCCGGTGGGCTCGCCGTCGTCGCCGTGACGCAAATTGTCGGGCGCGATGCGCGCCTGACGGGCGCGGCGTTGGTCGCGTGCCTGGCGGCGTGGTGGACGGCGAAGGGCGTGAAGTCCCTCGCGTCGAGGGCGCGACCTGGCGCTCTACTGGCCGACGTCCATCTCCGCGAGCACGCCGGCGGCCTCGGCTACGTATCGGGCCACACTGCCGTGGCGTTCGCGTTGGCCGCCGTGCTGGGCCCGTCGCTGCCGCGCCGCTGGCGACCGGTCGCAGGGGCGGTGGCCGCCGTGGTCGGCGTGGCACGCGTGTACGCCGGCGCCCATCTACCCCTCGACGTCATCGGGGGGGCGGGTCTAGGGCTGCTTCTGGGGACGTTGTCGCGATGGGCGTTCGGCCTGGGCGGCGAAGGCCTGCCGGCGACAGGTGGACCACCACGCTGACCACGCCGCCGATCACCAGCCCCAGTCCGCAACCGGCGACGACGTCGAGCGGGTTGTGGGCCCCGACGTACACCCGGCCGAGGCACACGCCGGCAACCAGAGCCCACGGCGCCAGTCGCCAGCGCCCGTGCAGGTACGGGGTCACGAGGACGGCGAGTGACGCGATGAGGACGGCGTGGCCCGACGGGAAGCTCTGGCTGGCGACGGGCACGTCGTCGCCCCGGAGGACGGCGTCGGGCACGGTGGTGCCCGGCCGGCGGCGGTCGACGATGTCCTTCACCAGCCATTCGAGATCGATGAACGTCACGAGGATGGCGCCGAGGGCGAGCCGCCAGCGCCGCAGAGCCAGCGCGACGGCCGCCACGACGAGGCCGAATACGAGGTTGCCGAGCTGCTGCAGCGGCCACATCACCGGGTAGAGCCAGCCGGGCAGGTCGTTGACGGCGCGGAACACCGCCCGTTCGGCGGCACCGACTCGCCCGTTGTACGCGATCGCCCCGCACCCGACCACCAGGAGGACGCCGACGAGGGCGATGGTGAGGTCCCGGCGGAGGTTGCCGGGCGGCGCCAGCACGGCGGGACCGTACACCCGCCTCGTCCCTAGGAGAACCACCCGGCCAGGTCGACGACGACGTCGGTCTCGGTCTCGGCGTAGTACTGGACGGCGCGCCCGGAGCCGAGGGCGGCGCCGGTGAAGGCGGCCCGGCTCTGGTCGGGTCCCGACCAGTTCACCGTCGACACCAGCGGCCGGGGCGCCCCCGACGCGTAGGCGGTGACGAAGCCCCCCACCGTCGTCTCCGTGGCTGTCACGTTGGTGAGCACCGCCGCGGCCTCCGGCGGCACCAACGAGTCGAACGACAGGGTGGCCGTCTGTCCGGCGTCCACCCTCCCGAACGGCGAGTCGGGCCGGCGGGAGTCCTCGACCCGGCGCGGCGTCATCGGGGTGAAGAGGCCGTGCGACGAGGCGCCGTCGCCCACGTACCCGACGACGTCGATCACGACCTCGGTGGGCTGGTACGAGAAAACGCTCACCTTGCCGGCGGCGCCGACCTTCACGATGGCCAGGTTCGAGCGGATGTCGTCAGGCCCCTCGGGGTTGGCGGTGGACACGGCCGGCCGGTTCGCGCCCGCCGGCCACAGCGTGATGTAGCCAGGCGCCGTCGGACCCGTGTAGGTGACGGTCAGTGCCACGGCGGTGGCACCTGCCGGCACCACCGATCCGGTGACCGAGAGGTCGTACTGCTCTCCGGCTCCGAACGGCGTCGACTTCCCGCCCGCGCCGTCGCGGGTGTCGAGCAGACGCGTCGGGGCCGGTACCGCGAAGTATCGCCCGTCCGTGGTGGTGCCCGGCTCGACCCAGTAGCCCGTCAGGTCGGCGATGAGATGGGCCGCCGCGAACGTGTACACGCTCACGGCGCTGCCGGCGCCGACCGCCGCGACAGCGGCGTTGGCCGCCGTCTCCCCGGCCGCCGACACGTTGAGGTTCGACGTCGCCGGCATCGGTGCGCCCGCCGGCCACACGGTGACATAGCCCGGCCCGCCGGTGAGCGTGGTGGTGAGGTTCAGCGCCACCGCCTCGGCGTTGGCGGGCACCTCGCCGCCCGTGACGCGAAAGGTGAGCTCGCCGCCGGCGGCCACCGTGCCGGCCGGCACGCCCCCCGTGCCGTCTCGCGTGTCGAGGATCCGCACCGGGTCGACGGGGACGAACTTCAATCCGCCGGGTACGAACGGGGGCGTTGTCGACGGCGGCGTTGTCGACGCCGGCGGCGACGTCGGCAGGAGCAACGGTGGCGGCGGTGTCGGCGCCGGCGGCGGCGTGGGATCGGGCTGGGGACCGGCGGTCGACGACGTGACCGTGGCGCCGTTGGCGAGGTCGCTCCCGTCACCGGCGTAGGCGGGATCGAGCTGCACGGTGAAGGAGAACGTCCGTGACACGCCCGGCGCGAGCGAGGTGATCGTGGGACAGGTCACGCCGCTCGTGCACCCCGAGCTCGACGAGACGAACGTCAACGCCGCCGGCAGCTCGTCGGAGACCACGACGTCGGCCGCGACCGACGGACCGTTGTTGGTGACGGCCACGGTGTAGGCGAAGGTGTCGCCCGGGCTCAGCGTCCCGTCGATGGGCGTCGTCGCCGTCTTCGTCCACGCCAGGTCGGCGAGGGGTGGCCCGACGGGTGGGAGCAGCGTGGGTGGAGGCGGAGTGGCGAACGGCGGTGTGTCGGCGACGACGTTGGCGTTGACGCTCAGGTCCGACCCGTCGCCGGTATAGGCCGGGTCGAGCTGCAGCGTGAACGTGAACGACTGCGAGCTGTTCGGTGGCATCGATGCGATTGTGGGACAGACCACGAACCCTGGATCTTGCTCGGAGCAGCCCGACACCGATCCCACGAAGACCAAGGGGCCGACGAGGAGGTCGATGACGTCGACGTTGGTGGCGTCGGCCGCACCGGTGACGACGGTGATGGTGTCGTCGAACGTGTCGCCCGGGTTGAGGAATCCGTCGGGCGGCGTGGTGATGGTCTCGGTCCAAGTGAGGTCGGGCTCCGGCGTCTGCGCCGCCGCCGGCGGCACAGCGAGAGCGGTCGGCGCCAGGACGACGACGGCAGCGACGGGCGCGACGAACCGTGTCCGCCGCTCGCATCCCGCTCTCTTGTCGGCCCGTCTCACCCAGGCCACCTCCCCCGCGCCGGGAGGAATCTACCGGCGAGGCGGCGTCAGCCCTCGGCAGCCGCCTTGGCCCGGGCCCGTTCCAGGGCGGCCCGGCTGCGCTCGAGCAAATGGGCCGGCACGCGAGACGCCGCCGCCGAAACCGGCGCCTCACTGCTGGGCGCCGCCGGGGTGGCTGCCGCCGGCGTCTCTTCGGCGGGAGCCTCCAGGACGGGTACCTCTCGGCCCGGCACCCAGTAGATGTAAAGATTCTCGACCACGTCCGCCAGGCCCTCCGGCGTGAACCCCTTCTTGACGTCGACGGTGACCACGTTCTGGTACAGGTGCACGGAGTCGACCTTGCCGGTGGCGAACAGGCGGCGGGCCAACTCGGCCGACGTCTTGTCGCCGATCACCTGTTCCGGCGCGGTGTAGCGCTCGTGGCCCATGCCCGTGAGGCTGCGGTTCAGCTCGAAGCGCACCAGCCCCGGCC
>JBKOXV010000142.1:0-17322 GCA_046725105.1 bacterium
GAACAACACGAGGTCGTGAGCCGGGCGCAGATCCTTGCTCACGGCGTGAGCCGCTTACGTGGTACGGGCAGCTCCACGCCGTCATACGAGGACGTCGCCGACGACTCCGCGTACGTCCTCGCCACGGTGCGGGCCGCGCCGGACGTCGCGGCGTGACGACGGTCGACTACGTTGCTCGGCCGTGGTCCGCTTGGCGACTGTGACCGCCGTCGCGGCCGCGGTGGCCGGTGTCCTGATGGCGCCGGCGAGTGCGGCGCCGGGCGACGACGCCGACCGGATAGCCGCCGACATCGTGGCCGTCCAGCGCCAGGCCAACCAGGCGGCGGCGTCGATCTCCGAGCTCAACCAGCAGTACGAGGCGCTCAGCGGCGAGGTCGCTGACCTGACGGCGCAGCAGACCAAGCTGCAGGCGCGGCTCGACTCGCTGGGGGTGACGCTGCGAGCCGTGGCCCTCGAGCGGTACGTGACGGCGGCGTCCGACTTCACGTCGGTGCTCGGTCTCTCGTTGGGCGACCCGAACGGCGCCGCCGTCGGCCGGTACATGACCGAGTTCAGCATCGGTGGCGGCAACGACCAGATCGACGAGTACCGCACGGCTGCGGCCGACATGGCGGCGACGGCCAATGCTCTTCGCAGCCGCCAGTCGCAGGCCCAGACGCAACGCTACGCCGTCACCCGGGCCCAGGCCGTGCTGGAGAAACGCCTGCAGGACCTGGAGGCGGCGCAGACGAAGGCCCGAACCGACGCCGCCGTGCAGACGGCGCTGGCGCGGCGACGGAACGCCGAGGCGGCCCGGGCCCAGGCCACCGTCGCACCCGAGTCGACGACGACCCGCCCCATTGCCGCGCTGCCGATCCAGCCGGCCCGAGCTCAGGCCCAGCCGACGCCGCCCCCGAGCACGGTGCCGAAGCGATCGTTCCCCGTGGGCGCCGGGTTCGTGTGCCCCGTGCTCGGCCCGACGGCCTTCACCGATACCTTCGGCGACAGCCACCAAGGCGTCCGCCACATCGGCGTCGACATGATGGGCCACCTGAACCAGGAGATCGTGGCCGTCGTGTCCGGTACGGTTCGCCACACCCACACCGGCCTCGGCGGCAACCAGGTCTGGCTCTACGGCGACGACGGCAATCGCTACTTCTACGCCCACCTCAACCGGTACGGGGCCGCCGGCCGGGCCGGCGCAGGCCAGGTCGTCGGCTACATGGGTAGCACCGGCCAGACCGGCGCCGTGCATCTCCATTTCGAGGTCCACCCCGGCGGTGGTGCCGCCGTCAACCCGACGCCGATCGTGGCCGCCTACTGCTGATAGCAAGGCAGCGTGACGGTCGTCGTGTCCGAAGCGCCCCTCACGATCGACGAGGTCGTCCGCGTCGCTCGCGCCAATGAAGCCGTCGAGCTCGACGCCGGTGCCAGAGACACCATGGCCCGCACGCGCGCCGTCGTCGAGCGTCTCGGGCAGGAAGCCGGACCCGTGTACGGCGTGTCGACGGGCTTCGGCGCCATGGCGACCCGGCACATCGCGCCCGCCGATCGGCGCCTGCTGCAGCTCGGCGTCGTGCGCTCCCATGCCGCCGGCATGGGCCCACCGGTCGAGGACGAGGTCGTGCGGGCGATGATGCTCCTGCGCGCCCGCACACTGGCGTCGGGTGTCACGGGCGCCCGGCCCGTGCTGGCCGAGCGGCTCGTCCACCTCCTGAACGACGGCCC
The DNA here is from genome assembly GCA_046725105.1 of bacterium. GTDB lineage: Bacteria > Actinomycetota > Acidimicrobiia > Acidimicrobiales > Ilumatobacteraceae > DASXAI01. The sequence continues at coordinate 1,708 of JBKOXV010000142.1, forward strand.
CACTCCAGTCGTCCCCGAGCACGGCTCGCTCGGCTGCAGCGGCGATCTCGCTCCCCTCGCCCACGTCGCCCAGGCGCTGGTCGACGGCGGCCTGGTGCTCGAGGAGAAGGAGGGGCTCTCGCTCATCAACGGCACCGACGGGATGCTCGGCATGCTCTGCCTGGCCGTAGCCGACGCCGCCACGCTGCTCGCCACGGCCGACGTCACGGCGGCAATGAGCGTCGAGGCGCTGCTCGGCACCGATCAGGCGTTCGCCGCCGACGTGCTGGCGCTGCGGCCGCAGCCGGGCCAACAGGTCAGCGCGGCCAACCTGCGCGCCCTCCTCGCCGGCTCGCCGATCGTCGCCTCGCACCGCCAGGGCGATCCCCGCGTCCAGGATGCCTATTCCATGCGGTGCGCACCCCAGGTGCACGGGGCGGCGCGCGACGCCCTCGGCCATGTCCGCACGGTCGTCGTGAACGAGTTGGCCGCCGCCATCGACAACCCCGTGGTCCTCGGCGGCAGGGTGGCGTCGCACGGCAACTTCCACGGCGCGCCGCTCGCCTACGCCGCCGACCTGGCCGCCATCGTCCTCACCGACGTCGCCGCCATGGCCGAGCGACGGGTCGATCGCCACCTCGACGCCAACCGCTCGCACGGGCTGCCCCCGTTCCTCGCCGACGATCCTGGCGTCGACTCGGGCCTCATGATCGCCCAGTACACGGCGGCCGCCCTGGTGGCCGACTGTCGCCGCCAGGCCGTCCCCGCCAGCGTCGACTCGATCCCGACCTCGGCTCTCCAGGAGGATCACGTGTCGATGGGATGGGCCGCCGCCCGCAAGCTGCGCCGGGTGCTCGACGCCGTCGCCGGCGTCCTGGCCGTCGAAGCGGTCGTGGCCGGCCGCAGCCTCGACCTGCGCCGGCCCCTGACGCCGGCGGCGGGAACCGGCGCCGCCCTCGCCCGCCTGCGCAAGGTCGTGCCCGGACCGGGACCCGACCGCGTCCTGGCCCCCGAGCTCGCCGCCGCCAAGGAGCTCGTCGGCAGCGGTGCCCTCGTCGTCGCCGCCGCGGCAGCCGTGGAGGTGCAGCAGTGAGCGCCCGTCGGGTCCGGGCGCCACGCGGCACGACGCTGACGTGCCGCAGCTGGCCCCAGGAAGCCGCCTTCCGCATGATCAAGAACAACCTCGACCCCGAGGTGGCCGAACATCCCGACGAGCTCGTCGTCTACGGCGGCACCGGGAAAGCGGCGCGCGACTGGGCCAGCTTCGACGCCATCGGCCGCACGCTCACCACCCTCGCCGACGACGAGACCCTCCTCGTGCAGTCGGGCCGGCCGGTGGGCGTGATGCGCACCCACGAGTGGGCGCCCCGCGTCCTCATCGCCAACTCCAATCTCGTGCCGGAGTGGGCGACGTGGGACGAGTTCCGTCGCCTCGAGGCGCTCGGCCTCACCATGTACGGGCAGATGACGGCGGGCTCGTGGATCTACATCGGTACCCAGGGCATCCTCCAGGGCACATACGAGACGTTCGCCGCCGTCGCCGCCAAGCGCTTCGGCAACTCCCTGTCCGGCACGCTCACCGTCACCGCCGGAGCCGGCGGGATGGGCGGCGCCCAGCCGCTCGCCGTCACCATGAACGGCGGCGCCGTGCTGTGCGCCGACGTCGACCCGTCGCGCATCGAACGGCGCGTGCACACGCGCTACCTCGACACCGTCGCCCACTCGATCGACGAAGCCGTCCGGCTGGCGACGGAGGCCCGCGCCAACGGCGAGGCGCTCTCGATCGGACTCGTCGCCAACGCCGCCGAGCTGCTGCCGGCCTTGGCGGCCATGGACGTCGAGGTCGACGTGGTCACCGACCAGACGTCGGCCCACGACCCGTTCACCTACATCCCCGCCGGCCTGTCCCTCGCCGACGCCGCCGAGCTGCGCCAGGGCGATCCGGACGAGTACGTGCGCCGGGCCCGGGCCAGCATGGTCGACCACGTGGCGGCGATGGTGTCGTTCCAGGACAAGGGCGCCGAGGTGTTCGACTACGGCAACAGCCTGCGGGCCGAGGCGGCACGGGGCGGCTACGAGCGGGCCTTCGACTACCCCGGGTTCGTGCCGGCCTACATCCGGCCCTTGTTCTGCGAAGGCAAGGGGCCGTTCCGCTGGGTGGCGCTCTCGGGCGATCCCGCCGACATCGCCGCCACCGACGCCGCCGTACTCGACGAGCTGCCCGACAACGAGCCCCTCGCCCGATGGATCCGGATGGCGAGCGAGCACGTCGCCTTCCAAGGTCTCCCGGCGCGCATCTGCTGGCTCGGTTACGGCGAGCGTGACCGCGTCGGGCGCCGGTTCAACGAGCTCGTCGCCTCGGGCACCGTCAGCGCGCCGATCGTCATCGGGCGCGACCACCTCGACTGCGGCTCGGTGGCCTCGCCGTACCGGGAGACCGAGGCCATGCTCGACGGCTCCGACGCCATCGCCGACTGGCCGCTCCTCAACGCCATGGTGAACGTGGCGTCGGGGGCAGCCTGGGTGAGCATCCATCACGGTGGTGGTGTCGGGATCGGGCGATCGATCCACGCCGGGCAGGTCACGGTGGCCGACGGCACGGCCCTCGCCGCCGAGAAGCTGGAGCGGGTGCTCACGAACGACCCCGGGATGGGCGTGATCCGCCATGTCGACGCCGGCTACGACCGCGCCGCCGAGGTGGCCGCCGAGCGCGGCGTTCGGGTGCCCATGCGCGAGGCTTGACCGCCGATGCCCGTGCGCCCCATCGTCACTCTCGGCCACCCGGTCCTGCGCCAGCGGGCCCGCGACGTGGCGCCCGACGAGCTGGCCGCGCCGGAGGTGCAGGCGCTGATCGACGACCTCGTGGCCACCATGCGCTCGGCGTCCGGCGCCGGCCTCGCCGCCCCGCAGATCGGTGATAGCCGGCGGATCGCCGTCATCGAGGTCGACCACAACCGGCGCTATCCGTACAAGCCCTCCATCCCGTTGACGATCGTGGTGAACCCGGTCATCACGCCCGTCGACGACGAGCGCTACCGCAGCAACGAGGGCTGCCTCTCGGTTCCCGACCTCCGCGGAGACGTCGACCGGTTCGTCCGAGTACGAGTCCAGTACGTCGACCGCGACGGAACTCCGCACGACGAAGTGAAGGTGGGGCTCACGGCCGGCACGTTCCAGCACGAGTGCGACCACCTCGACGGGGTCCTGTTCGTCGACCGGGTACGGGACCCCACGACGTTCTCGACCTGGGCGCAGTTCGACCGGTACCGCCGCGCCGCCTTCGTGGCCGAGGCCGAGGCGCTCACGGCGCGCGTCGGGTCATGACTGCGTATTGGTGCGAGCTGGCGTGGCTCGGTGGCAACGAGCCCGAGGCGAGTGTCCTGATCGAGCTCGACGGCGATCAGATCGCGTCGATCACGCCGGGCACCGCCGCTCCGGGAGCCGTCCGCCTCGAGGGGCTCACCATTCCCGGGCTCGTCAACGTGCACTCGCACGCCTTCCACCGCGCCCTGCGCGGCCGCGCCGAAGAAGGACCCGGCTCGTTCTGGACCTGGCGCGACCAGATGTACGCCATAGCCGCGCGGCTCGACCCGAACTCCTACCTCGCCTTGGCGCGCGCGGTGTACGCCGAGATGGCGCTCACGGGCATCACCACGGTCGGCGAGTTCCACTACCTCCACGACGGCGCCAGCACCATGGGCGACGCCCTTCTCGCCGCCGCCCGCCGGGCCGGCATCCGCATCACGCTGCTCGATGCCTGCTACCTGCACGGCGGGATCGGCGAAGAACGGCGCGGCGTCCAGACCCGTTTCGGTGACCGCGACGTCCACGCCTGGGTGCGCCGTGTCAGTGCGCGCCGCCTCGACAACCGTCAGGCCCGTGTCGGGGCGGCCATTCACAGCGTGCGCGCCGTCACGCCCGACGAGGCGGCCGCCGTGGCGGCGTGGGCCAAGCAGAACGAGGTGGTGCTGCACGCCCACGTGAGCGAGCAGCCCGCCGAGGACGAGGCGTGCCTCGCCGCCTACGGCCGCACCCCGACGGCGGTGCTGGCCGACGCCGGCGCCGTCACCGAGCGCTTCTGCGCCGTGCACGCCACCCACGTGTCGGCCGACGACCGGCGCCTCCTGGGCGCCGCCCGCTCGTTCGTGTGCCTCTGTCCGACGACCGAGCGCGACCTCGGCGACGGCATCGGCCCCTCCGCCGACCTGGCCGCGGTGGGCGCGCGGCTCTGCCTCGGATCGGACTCGCACGCCGTGATCGACCTGCTCGAGGAGGCCCGTGCCGTCGAGCTCGACGAGCGCCTGCGCAGCCAGGCCCGGGGTCATCACTCCGCCCGTGACCTGTTGCGGGCGGCGACGGTGGAGGGCGCCGCCGCCCTCGGGTGGGCCGACGCCGGCTTCCTCGCGCCAGGGGCCCGCGCCGACCTCACCACCATCCGGCTCGGGAGCGCCCGCCTGGCCGGCACCCGGCCCGCCGACGCCCTGGCGGCGGTGGCGTTCGCCGCCACGGCGGCCGACATCAGCCACGTCGTGGCGGGGGGACGGCCGATCGTGTCCGACGGCCGCCACCTCCTCGTCGACGACGTGCCCGGAGCCCTCGCTGCCGCCATCGCCGCCGTCACGTGACGTCGGTCGCCGTCGAGAACATCGGCCTCCTGGTCACGTGCGACCCAGAGGCGGGGGCCGGCCCGCTCGGCGTCGTACCGGATGCCACGGTGGTGGTCGAAGCGGGTGTCGTGGTGGCGGCCGGCCGTGGTCGGGTCGCCGCCGACGAACGCCTCGACGTCGGCGGGCGCTGTGTGCTACCCGGTTTCGTCGACAGCCACACCCACCTCGTGTTCGCCGGTGACCGGGCCGACGAGTTCGCCGCCCGCATGGCCGGCCGGCCGTACGAGGCGGGCGGCATCCGGATCACCACCGCTGCCACCCGGGCCGCCGGCGACGACGAGCTGCGCCGGCTGGCCGCCGCCCGCCGGCTCGAAGCCCGCCGCGGCGGCACGACCACGATCGAGGTGAAGTCGGGGTACGAGCTCACGACGGCCGGCGAGGCGCGGCTGCTGCGGCTGGCCGGCGAGCTCACGCCCGACACCACTTTTCTCGGTGCCCACGTGGTGCCGGAGTCGTTCGCCGGCCGGGCCGACGCCTACGTGGACGAGGTGGTGGCGTCGATGTTGCCGGTGTGCGCGCCCCTGGCGCGGTTCGTCGACGCCTTCTGCGAGGAGGGTGCCTTCGACGCCGACCAGTGCCGCGCCGTGCTCTCCGCCGGCGCCGCGGCCGGACTCGTGCCGAAGCTGCACGCCAACCAGCTCCGGCCCGGTCCGGGCGTCCAGCTGGCGGTGGCGCTCGGGGCAGCGTCGGCCGACCACTGCACCCACCTCACCGACGCCGACGTGGAGGCGCTCGCCGGCTCCGACACGGTCGCCGCGCTGCTCCCGGCGGCCGACTTTTCGACCCGCCAGCCTTACCCCGCGGCCCGCCGCCTGGTCGACGCCGGCGCCACCGTCGCCTTGGCGTCGAACTGCAACCCCGGGTCGAGCAACACGACGTCGATGTCGTTCGTGATCGCCCTCGCCGTTCGCGAGATGGCGATGACGGTGGAGGAGGCGGTCCGGGCCGCCACCGTCGGCGGGGCGGCGGGGTTGCGCCGCGCCGATGTGGGCCGTCTCGTCACCGGGGCTCGGGCCGACCTCGTCGTGCTCGACGGCCCGTCGTACACGCACCTCGCCTACCGGCCCGGGGTGCCGTTGGTGGCCGGGGTGATGGAGGCGGGCGTCCTCACATACCGCGACGGCGTCCTCTGGCCCTGACGGTGGGCGAGGAGGGCTCCCAACGGAAGTTGCGCACGGAGATGACGGCGCCGGCGACCAGCCAGATCAGCATCACGGCGATGTCGCCCCACGCGTAGCCGTGCTCGACCCCGTGCGGCAAGCGGGGGTCGAAGGCAGTGAAGACGGCTTCGACGAAAGGCCGGATGGGGAAGATGGCGGCGATGCGAGCGATCACCGTGTCGTCTTCGACCGGGAAGAACACACCCGACAGGAACAGGATCGGGAACAGCACGCCGTTGACGACGGCGGGCGCGGCGTCGGCGTTCGGGATCGCCGTCGAGATCGCCACGCCGAGGGCGCAGAAGGTGCCGGCGCCCACGAGGAGGGCGATGATCAACGCCGGCCAGTGGCCAGGGACGACCACGTCGTAGAAGGAGATCCCCACGATCATCACGATGGCGGTGAGGATCACGGAGATCACGAGGGCGTTCAGCAGCAGCCCGCCGAACAGCGAGCCGGTGGGCAACGGCGTGCCGCGCAGGCGCTTGAGGATCCCGGTGTCGCGCCGGATCGACATCGTCATGGCGAGGTTGGTGTAGGTGGCGCTGATCACGCCGAAGCAGATGATCCCCGGGACGAAGTACTGGTTGTAGTCGAGGCCCAGGAAGTCGACGGTGTTGCCGGTGTTGATCGAGGCGAAGATCACCAGGAACATCACCGGGAAGGCGAACGTGAAGAACGCCGATGCCGGATTGCGCCAGTAGCTCTTCTGCTCGTACTTGAGCTGGTGCACGGCGAGGGCGAGGGTGCTCACGCGTGGTCCTCGGTCGTGCCGGTGAGCTCGAGGTAGACGTCCTCGAGGGTGGGACGCTCCACGGTGAGCTGCTCGAGGGGGACGCCGTTGTCGAGGGCCCATCCGGTGAGCTGGTGGAGCACTCGCACCTCGTCTTCGGTGCGCACTTCGACGTTGCCGTCGTCGACGGCGGCCGGGACGGGGAGGCGATCGGCGCCGATGCCGTCGGGCAGCACGAACCGGATACGCACGGCGGCGTCGGCGCGGCCACCGATGGTGTCCGGCGTTCCCTCGGCGACGATGTGCCCGTGGGCGATGACGGCCACGCGGTCGGCGAGGTGTTGGGCTTCCTCCATGTAGTGCGTGGTGAGCAGGATGGTGGTGCCCTCGGAGGCCAGGGTGCGCACAAGCTCCCACGCCCCGCGGCGGGCGCTCGGGTCGAAACCGGTGGTGGGCTCGTCGAGGAAGAGGATCTCGGGCCCGCCGACGATGCCGAGGGCCACATCGAGGCGGCGCTGCTGGCCACCCGAGAGCGTCTTCACGCGGGCCCCGGACTTCTCGTCGAGGCCGACCAGGCTGATGACGCCGTCCACATCGCGGGGCGACGGGTAGTAGCCGGCATTGCGGGTCACGACCTCCCGCACCGTCAGGTACGGCTCGACCGCCGTCGCCTGCAGCACGATCCCGATCCGCCGCCGCAGGCGCGCCCCGGCGGTGGCCGGGTCGAGCCCGAGCACCTCGACGCGGCCGCTCGTACGGGATCGGTAGCCCTCGAGGATCTCGAGCGTCGTGGTCTTCCCGGCGCCGTTCGGGCCGAGTAGGGCGAACACCTCGCCCGCCTGGACGGTGAACGACACGCCGCCGACGGCTTCGTTCCGGCCGTACCGCTTGTGCAGATCGGCGACTTCGATGGCCGCGGCGGGCACCATCACAGGTTGGCACGCCGACCCCCCGGATCCGGAGCGGGCAACCAGCCGACGCATTGGAACCTGTCGGCTTCTTGCCCGGATTCCGGCAACTCCCCGACTCGTTCGGAATGAACCGCGTTTCACGCCCGCGCGCTACGGTCCGGCCGTGCTGACCGACGCGGACGTGAGCAGCCGGGCCCGGCAACTGGCGGCGGCACTCGAGCCGGTGGCGGGGCAGGTGTACTTCTCGCCCGAATGCCACGAGGCCTACGCCGCCCTCGGATTCAATCCGAGCCCGGGGCGGGCGGGTGGCGTGGCCCTGCCCGACGGCCCCGCCTACTTCTGCAGCCGCGGCTCTGTGATGGGTCAGGTGCCGGGCGAGCTGGTGGCGGCGGCCTTCGCCGTCTTCAACCCGGCCGTCGTCGTGCCGGCTGTGTCGTACGGCTGGACGCTCACCGACGCCGCCTCCATCTGCGCCGCCCGCACGGCGGGCGCCACCCGCCAGCTCGAACGCATCCTCGGCTCGGAGCCCGACGGCGTGGCGCGGGCGGAGGAGCTCCTGGCCCGGGCCGGCGAGCCGCTGCGCCCCGAGGGCAAGCCGCTGTACGCCGGGATGGCGTCGCAGCCCCTGCCCGACGAGCCGCTCGGTCGAGTGTGGCGCCTGGCCGATCGGCTGCGCGAGTACCGGGGTGACGCCCACACGGCGTCGTGGACCACGGCCGGGTTCGACGCCACCGAGATCGGTCTGCTCAGCGAGCTCTACTGGGGCCTGTCGCTGCGCACGTACATCCGCACCCGGGCGTGGACCAGTGCCGAGCTCGACGCCGCCGAGGCCCGGCTGACCGAGCGCGGCCTCGTGCGCGACGGGGCCTTCACCGACGCCGGCCGGGCGGCGCGCGAAGCGGTCGAGCAGGCCACAGATCGCCACTGCCGCCCCATTGTCGACGCGCTCGGCGACGACTTCGACGAGCTGGTCGCCATCCTGCGGCCGTGGGGAAAGGCCGTCCGCGCCGGCGGCGGCTATCTCACGGTGGGCCCGGACGACCTGGCGCGGATGCGCTGACCGACTCCCGCCACGATCGGCCCGCCTCCACGTCGACGTCGTGCGGGAGCCCGAGCACCCGCTCCGCCACGATGTTGCGCTGGACCTCGCCGGTGCCGCCGCCGATGGTGAGGGCGGCCGAGAACAGGAAGCCGTAGCGCCAGATCGGGTCCTCGAGGCTCGTGGTCGCCGCCGCCTGGTCGACCGGGGCGTACGCCTCCACCAGGCCGGCCAGGCCGAGCAGGTCGAGGGCGAGGCGCATGATCTCCTGGCCGTGCTCGTCGGCCAGGATCTTGCGCACGCTCGCCTCGGGACCGGGTTGCTCCCCCTTGAGGCGGGCCGTGAGCGTGCGGAGCCGGATGAGCCGCAGCACCTCGCCGTGGATGTACAGCGCGGCCAGGCGCTGACGAAGCAGGGGGTCGTCGCAGCCGCCGCCGGCGCGCACGATGGCGAGCAGGTCCGACGCCGAGGGCCCCATTCCCCACAAGGCGCCGCCTCCCGACAGCGACACCCGCTCGTTGCCGAGCGTCACCTTGGCGAGCGCCCAGCCGCGGTTCTCCTCGCCCACGAGGTTGGCCCCCGGCAGCCGGACGTCGGTGAAGAACACCTCGTTGAAGTCGGCGTCGGCGGTCATCTGCTTGATGGGCCGGATCTCGATGCCCGGCAGGTCCATCGGGCAGATGAAATACGAGATGCCCTTGTGCTTCGGCACGTCGGGGTCCGTGCGGGCCACGAGGATGCCGAACTTCGACCGCCGGGCGCCGCTCGTCCAGATCTTCTGGCCGTTCACGACCCACTCGTCGCCGTCCTTCACCGCCCGGGTGCCGAGGTTGGCGAGATCGGAGCCGGCGCCGGGCTCGCTGAACAGCTGGCACCAGACCTCTTCGCCCGATAGGAGCGGCCAGAGGTAGCGCTCCTTCTGCTCGGGCGTGCCGGCCAGCACGATCGTCGGCCCGGCCCAACCGATGCCGATCGGGTTGTCGGGACGGCGGACGCCGGCCCGCGTCAGCTCCTCGTCGATCACGAGCTGCTCGATGGGTCCGGCGTCGAGACCCCACGGGCGCGGCCAGTGCGGCACGACGTACCCCGACTCGGCCAGCTCCCGCCCACCGGGGCGGGGGTGCTCGGCCAGCCATTCCTGCACCGCCTTGCGCTGTGGATCGTCGTCAGGAGGCAGGAGGAAGTCCACGGACCGGACCGTACCGCGCCGGTCAGGCAGAGTGTGAGGAGTGGCGAGATGGGCGATGGATCTGCGGCCGTTCCGCCACCCGCGCTTCCGGATCCTCTGGAGCGGATCGCTCCTGTCGATCTTCGCCAGCCAGGTCACGATCGTGCTCGTCGCCAAGCACGTCTACGACCTGACGGGATCGTCGCTGGCGGTGGGCCTCGTGGCGGCGGCCGAGCTGATCCCATTGATGCTGCTCGCCCTCGTGGGTGGGGCCGTCGCCGACGCCTTCGACCGTCGCCGTGTCGTCCTCACCGCCGAGGTCGGCCAAGTGGTGTGCGCCCTCCTCTTGGGATGGGACGCCTCGCTCGATCATCCGCACCTGTGGGCCGCCTACCTCCTCGCCGCCGTCATCGCCGGGCTCTCGTCGATCGAGCAACCGGCCCGGTGGGCGATCACGCCGCGCGTCGTGCCGGTCGAGGAGATCACCGCGGCGTCGGCGCTGGAGAGTCTCTCGACGAGCATCGGGGCCATCGCCGGTCCCGCCCTGGCCGGAATCGGCATCGCCCTCGTCGGCGTGCCCGACATGTTCCTCGTCGTCGTGCTCTTCTACACGGCCTCGCTGACGACGATGGCGTTGCTGGGCGCCATTCCTCCGACGGACGCCGCCACGGCCGTGTCCCTGCGCTCGATCGGCGACGGCTTTCGCTTCCTCGTCGGCCGCCAGGAGCTGCAGGGCACGTACCTCCTCGACTTCAACGCCATGATCTTCGGGATGCCCCAGGCCTTGTTCCCCGCGCTGGCGGCAGAGCGATTCGGGGACAGCGACGTCGCCCTCGGCCTGCTCTATGCGGCGCCGTCGATCGGCGCCCTGCTGGGCACCCTCACGTCGGGCTGGACCGGCCGCGTCCACCGCCACGGCCTGGCCATCGTCTTCGCCGTGATCGCCTGGGGCTTCGCCATCACCTGCTTCGCTGTCCCGGCGCCGCTGTGGGTCGCCCTGCTCTTCGTCGGCCTGGCCGGCTGGGCCGACCTGGTGAGTGTCGTGTTCCGCAAGACCATCTGGAACACCGTGATCCCCGACGAGATGCGCGGCCGCCTCAACGGCATCGCGTGGGCCAACGTGCGCGGCGGGCTCCTCCTGGGCAATGTCGAGGCGGGAGCGGTCGCCGCCGTGACCACCACCACGATCTCGGTGCTCACGGGCGGCCTGGCGTGCATCATCGGTGCCGGCGTGTTGGCCGCCCTGCTCCCCGGCTTCGTGCGCTACGACGCCCGCCGGCGGAGCCTCGTCTCGTGACCGCGCCGCTGTTCGACCTCGACGGCACGCTCCTCGACCGCGTCTTCCAGCACGTGCTCCTCGCCGCCCGGCGCGGGCGATTCATCGGCGCCGGGCCGCTCGGACCACGCTCACGCCTACCGGCGCTCGCTCTGGGAGAACCCACAGCCGCCTGACCCGAGAAACGGCAGACCCGGGCGGTACCGTTGTCGAGCAGGGCATCCACGCCCCAAGGAGGCGATCACCGCCATGGCGAACCCCGTCCTGAGCGACAAGGTGTTCGAGACGGCTGCGGCCGAGGCCGAGCCGGGCTGGGCCGCGCCCAGCCCCGCCGGCGAGGGCGTCTACCACCCGCCCATCTCCGACGGTCCGGTCAGCCCGTACGAGAGCGTCCGCACCGGCGTGATGACCGTCGGCGGCACCGCCGCCGCCACCGGGGTGCTGCTGGTGCTGCTGTGCGCCGCCGGCGTCGTCGGCTGGAACCTCGTCAAGCTCGACGCTGCCGGCGAAGTGCAGACCTTCCCCGGTTGGATCTTCCTGCCGCTGTTGGGCGCGGTCGGGATCGCCTTCCTCACCGCCTTCAAGCCGCACCTGGCTCGCTTCACGGCGCCCGTCTACGCCCTCGCCGAAGGGCTCGTCGTGGGCGCCATCTCCCACATCTACGACGCCCGGTGGGACGGCATCGTCCTCCAGGCCGTCGCCGCCACCATCGCCGTGTTCGCCGTGATGCTGGCCCTCTACGGGCTGCGGATCATCCGCGTCACCGACCGCATGCGACGCATCGTCATCGGCGCCACCCTGGGAGTGGTGTTGCTGTACGGCGTGTCGCTGCTGTTCGCCCTCTTCGGCAGCACGCCCTCGTTCCTGTACGACTCGAGCCTCCTCGGCATCGGGCTGAGCATCCTCATCTGCGGCCTGGCCGCCTTCAACCTGGCCCTCGACTTCGACATCATCGAGCGCGGCGCCAAGGCGGGCGCACCCCGGTACATGGAGTGGTACGGGGCCTTCGCCCTCACGGTCACCCTCGTGTGGCTGTACCTCGAGCTGCTGCGGCTGCTCGCCCGGTTGCGTTCACGGTGATGGCGCGCCGGTAATACTGGCGCCCATGAGCATGGACTGGAAGGAGCAGGACCGCCGTACCGGCGCGCCCGAGCCCGACAAGTCGCGCATCTCGGCCGCCCTGGTGCTGTGGCTCATCGTCGCCGTCATCGCCGTCGTGTTCGTCGTGCAGAACACGCGCCACTCCACCGTGACCTTCCTGTTCTGGGACGGCGACACGTCGATCTGGGTCGTCATCATCATCGCCATCGTGCTCGGCGTGCTCCTCGACCGCCTCGCTACGTGGTTCATGCGCCGGCGCCGGCGCCGCGTCGACCAGTAGCCATCACTGGCGCGGCGCCACCGGGCTGGCGTGGTGACCCACCATCCGCCACCGCCCCGCCGACCGTGTGAAGAGGTTCAGAGCCGCCGCGGTACCACCCGGTCCGTCGCCCAAGATGTTCTCGTCGCACGTCACCCACGCCACCGACCCGTTCACCCGGGCCCGCTCGTTCGTGACGATGAACTGGAGCGACTGGTCGTTGTGGAACAACGTGAACCACGACGCCGACACCGCCGCCCACCCGTGCAGCGTGGTCCAACCGGGATGGGTGCAGAGCACCCCCTCGTCGTGGGCCCAGATGTCGGACATGGCGTCGAGGTCTCCCGCTTCGAACGCCTCGTAGAAGCGGCGGTTGGTGGCCAGGACCTCGTCGTCGAGCGACATCGGGTCCCGAGCGTAGAGGTCTCGCTTGGCGCGCCCGGGTCGGCCCCGCCACGATGGCGAGGTGCAGATGGTGTCTTCGACCGACGGCGTGCAGGTGGCCGTCCACGATCTCGGCGGAGACGGCCCCACGGTTCTCCACTCGCACGCCACCGGCCTGCTCGGGATGTTGTACCTGCCACTGGCCCGCGAACTGCGCGGTTACCACAGCCTCGCCATCGACTATCGCGGCCACGGCGACGCGACCGCCCCGGCCGACGGCGCCTTCGCGTGGAGCGGCATGCGAGACGACGCGCTGGCCGTTCTCGACGCTCTCGACCTCACCGATCTGTACGGCTTCGGGCATTCGATGGGTGGAGCCGTGCTGCTCATGGTGGAGTTGGCTCGGCCGGGCACATTCCGAGCCCTGGCGCTGTACGAGCCGATCGTGTTCCCGCCCGATCGGGTCCAGATGGACGGCCCGGCCGCCATCGTGGTGGGCGCCCGGCGGCGCCGCCCCGAGTTCCCGGGCCGCGACGTCGCCTACGAGAACTTCTCGAGCAAGCCGCCGCTCAACGTGCTGGCGCCCGACGTGCTGCGGCTGTACGTCGACCACGGGTTCCGCGACACGCCGTCAGGCTCCGTACGGCTGAAGTGCGAGCCCGAGAGCGAGGCGCGCACCTTCGAGAACAACACGTCCTTCGACACGTACAGCCATCTCGATGAGATCGCCTGCCCGGTCCTGGTGATGGCCGAGCCGCCCCGCGACCTCTCTCCCTCGATGACCGCTGAGGAGACCGCCTCCCTCCTTTCCCGCGGCCGCTACCACCAGTTCGACCAGCTCGACCACTTCGGCCCGCTCGAGGACCCGGCCGCCGTCGCCGCCGTCGTGGCCGACTTCTTCGCCTCCGCTGCGAACTGACGCGAGTTTTGGGTGTATGTGACACCCTTCGCGCATCAAATCACCGTGGGAGGTCACCAATTGGCGCGCACCCCCTGCGTACGATCGGGGTCATGCCGTTCCCGGTGCCCACGAACCTGAGCCCGTCACGGGTGGAGGCCTTCACCTCCTGCCCGCTGGCGTTCCGGTTCGCCAGCATCGAGAAGCTGCCCGAGCCGCCCGTGGCCCATCTCACCAGGGGTTCACTGGTCCACCGGGCCCTGGAGCTGCTGTTCTGCCGGCGCCCGGCCGAGCGCACCGAAGCGGCCGGGCTGGAGGCGTTCGCTTCCGCCGTGGCCGAGTTCCGGTCCGACGCCGAGTTCACCGGCCTCGAGCTCGACGAGGAGGCCGAAGCCGCCTTCCTGGCCGACGCCGAAGCGCTGGTGCGGCGCTACTTCACCATCGAGGACCCCCGCCGGGTCCGGGAGATCGGCATCGAGCTGTACCTCGAAGCCCGGGTCGGGCGGCTCACGCTGCGGGGCATCATCGACCGCCTCGAGCTCGACCACGACGGCGAGCTCGTCGTCACCGATTACAAGACGGGCCGGCCGCCGTACATAGACCGCGAACAACAGCGCCTCGGCGGCGTGCACTTCTACGCCTTCCTGTGCCAGCAGGTGTTCGGCCGGCGTCCCTCCCGCATCCAGCTGATGTACCTCAGCACAGGTGAGGTCATCGTGGCCCGTCCCAGTGAGCAGTCGATCCGCTTCCTGCCGCGGCGCACCGCCGCCGTGTGGCAGGCCGTCGAGCGGGCCTGCGAGGCGGGCGACTTCCGACCGCGGGTCGGCCCCTTGTGCGACCACTGCGGCTTCAAGCCGTGGTGCCCGGCGTGGGGCGGCGACCCGGATCGAGCCGCCTTCGAAGCGCCCGTGCACTACGGGCACGGGGCGGTGCAGCTCCCGCTCACCATGGCGTGACGGTCACCGCTACCGACCAGCCGGCTCCGTTCGGTCCGGCCGTGGCGGCCTTCGACGCCGCCCTCGACCGCGCCCTCGACCGGGTGCGCGGCCGCGCTGTCGCCGATCGCGTCTTCTACACGGCCTCGGCCCTCGGCGACTGGAGCGTGCTGTGGCACCTCATCGGATGGGGCCGCGCCGTGGTCGATCCCGATCGGCGGCGGGAAGCGGTACGGCTGTCGACGGTGCTCCTCATCGAGTCGATCGCCGTGAACCAGGGCGTGAAGCGGCTGTTCAACCGGAGCCGCCCGGTGTTCGACGGCGACCGGCCCCACGCCCTGCGCACGCCCACGACGACAAGCTTCCCCAGCGGGCACGCCAGCGCGGCGTTCTGTGCCGCCACGCTCCTGTCGGACGGCGATCCGCAGCGCCGGGTCGTCTGGTACGCCCTGGCGGCGGTGGTGGCCCTCAGCCGTCCGTACACCCGCGACCATCACGCCTCCGACACCGTCGCCGGCGCCGTGCTCGGCTGCGTCATCGGCGGCGCCGCCCGGAGGTTGTGGCCGCTCTGACGGCCAGGGAATCCCGACGGCGGCCCCGTGGTTGCACGTTCACGTGACCCGAGCCTTCGAAATCACCTACGACTACCGCTGCCCGTTCGCTCGCAACGCCCACGAGCACGTGCTCGATGCGCTGGCGGCTGGTGCCGATTGGGACGTCACTTTCGTGCCGTTCTCCCTCGGCCAGGTACACGTGGCCGAGGGGCAGCCGGACGTGTGGGACGATCCCGACTCGGAGACGGGTCTCCTTGCCCTCCAGGCCAGCGTGGTCGTTCGAGACAAATTCCCGGATCGGTTCCCCGCCGCTCACCGCGGCCTCTTCGCCCTCCGCCACGACGAGGGCTTGCAGCTGAAGGACTCCGCCGAAGTGCGTCGAGTGCTCGACGCCGCCGGCGTCGACGCCGAGGCCGTGTTCGGTGAGATTGCCACCGGTCAGCCGCTCCTTCAGGTGAAGGACGAGCACAATGCCGGCGCCCAGAACCACAAGGTGTGGGGCGTGCCGACGTTCGTCCAGGACGGACAGTCTGTGTTCGTCCGTCTCATGC
>JBKOXV010000235.1:0-5575 GCA_046725105.1 bacterium
GTCATCTTCGGCACCTCTGACGGCTTCGTCCACGCGATGCGGCGCGACGGCACCGAGCTGCCGGGCTGGCCCACCCGTAGCGACGCGCTTCCGCTTCACACCGGCGGGCACGGCTTCACCAGTGGCGAGGTGCAGGCGAGCGCGTCGCACACCGCGGTGCTCGCCTCGGCCGCCGTCGCGGACCTCGACCGCGACGGCACGCCCGAGGTCGTCGTCGCGGACATGGGCGGCAAGATCTACGCCTGGAACGCCGACGGCAGCCTTCGTTTCAAGCGCGAGGCCGAGATCAACTACTCGGGCAAGCCGCTCCAGCCGTTCGTGAACGTGCGTCGCGGACACCGGTACCGGACACAGCACGGCTTCATCGGCTCGCCCGTGGTGGCCGATCTCGACGGGGACGGCGGTAACCCGGAGATCATCGCCGCGAACATGGACCGCCACGTGTACGCGTGGCACGGAGGTGGGACGCCCGTGGACGGTTTCCCGGTGCTCACCATCGACCGCTCGAAGATCACCGCGGTGGACCCGCAGACGCATGCACCGACGTTCGCCGGCGGGATCGGCGACGAGTGGAACCAGGGGGCGATCATCACCACGCCCGCGGTCGGCGATCTCACGGGCGACGGCAAGCCGGAGATCGTGGTCGGCACGAACGAGGAATACCAGCCAAGCGCCGACGGAGGCGTAAACGCCGGGAACCTCAATACCGCCTCGTTGGCGCTGCTGGCGCAGAGCGGCCAGCTCAAGTTTGCGAACAGCCGGCTGTTCGCGCTGGAGCCCGAGGGCGAGCCCGGCGGTCCGAACTTGAGCGGTCCAAGCCCATACCTCCCGGGCTGGCCCAAGCGCATCGCGTTCATCAACAAGGAACTGCTCCCGGTGGTGGGTGAGGGCATGACCGGTTCGGCCCTGATCGGGCCGGTCGACTGCGCCTCCGGTGGCGGCGGCCCCAAGGTCGCCGCGATCTCGGCCGCGGGCCCGGCCTATGTCTTCAATGTGAACGGAAGCTCCTGCTACGGCCAGTCCCCCGACAGCCAGGGCCGGCCTCAGGACAACGCGATGCAGACCGATTTCGCGGCCGGCACCGGTAAGTACGACACACCCGCGATTCCAGCCGTCGGCCACCCGGCCTTCGGCGACCTCACGCCGGGCGGCTCGCCGGAGTTCGTCGTGACGTCCGCGGGAGTGCTCCGAGCCTTGGACCTGGCGGTAAACGAGTATCAGGGCGGCCAGGACTTCGTCACGAGCTACGACTCGAACACGGGCCAGTTCAGTCCGGGCTGGCCGGCGCCGGTCAACGACCTGTCGTTCCTGACCGGGCCCTCGATCGCCGACATCGACGGGGTGCCGGGCGAGGAGGTGGTCGGCGGCACGTCCTCGCTCGATTTCTACGGATTCAACGCGGCCGGCACGCCGCTCGGGCCCAAGTGGCCGAAGCTGAGCGCCGACTGGACCGTCGCCAACCCCGTGGTGGGCTCGCTCGGCACGCACGACACCGACAGCTCCGCGCAGAAGGTCGTGGTCGGGCTGACGCGGACCGGATCGGTGCTCGCCTATTCGACCCCGGCGCCGGCCTGCTCCCCCGGCTCGTCGCCGCACTTCCACCACGACGTCGCAAACTCGGGCGACTACCGCCGCGACGCGACGCTGCCCGGCAAGCCGGAGACGTTCGCGCTCGACCCGAGCTCGCCGACGCTGCGCTGGAAGGCGCCCGGCGACGACCTTCTGTGCGGCACCGCCGATCACTACGAGGTCGCCCAGTCGAACACGCCGATCGACGGCGGCAACTTCGCGAGCGCAGAGGCGGTCTCCGGCGCTCCCGCGCCGGCCGCCGCCGGTACGGCGCAGTCGATGCCGATGCCCGAGAACCCGAAGCACTACATCGCAATCCGGGGCGTGGACGAGCAGGGCAACGTGGGGCCCGTCGCCACCATCGAGATCCCGAGCTATGTGCGGCCCAGGGGCGCAACGCCGTTCCGGGTCCCGCTCACGCCGTCGTTCACGGAGTGCACCAGCGGGAACCGCCAACACGGTGCCCCGCTTTCGTTCGGATCGTGCAAGCCGCCGCAGCCCACCTCCGGCCAGCTCACCGTGGGCACGCCCGACTCCAATGGCAAGGGCGCCAAGTCGGAGGGTGCGGTCGTATATCACGTGGTCGTCGGCGACCCCGACACTCCTGAGAGCGAATCCGACGTGCGCGTGGACGCTTCCGTCACCGACGTGCGCAGGCAGGGCTCGCTCGCCGACTACACCGGTGAGCTCGGCGTCGAGCAGATCGTGCAGATCACCGATCGCTCCAACGGCGCCGCGGAGAACGAGCCTGCGACCGTGCAGGCCAACCCCTTCCGGTTCGCGGTTCCCTGTGCCGCCACCAGCGATCCGGCTGTGGGCGGCACCTGCTCCCTGTCCTCGACGTTCAACGCGATCCTGCCCGGCTCGGTGCTCGAGGGCAAGCGTTCGATCTGGGAGCTGAGCCAGATCGACGTGTTCGACGGCGGGAAGGACGGCCAGGCGGCGACGACCGGCGACAACACGCTCTTCGCCCGGCAGGGCGTGTTCATTCCGTAAGCGTTCCTGGACGCACTTGACTCGCTTCCGGGGCGGTTGTTAGAGTCGCTCCCCTGACAGGGATGTCATGCGTGCGGCGCCCAGTGTCATCCGGGAGAGCGGAGGCGGCATGCGCCGGCGCGATCGGCCGTCGCGTAGACCGCGCCCGTGAACCATTCGCTCGGTCCGGCCGCGGTCTCGATGGAGGTGTTGGTGATTTGCATGTCGTTCTCCGTGGTGGTTGTGGCTACGAGCTCGCTGAGCGCGGCACGAGCTTGATCGTCGTGGCTTGCGTCTCCGGGCTCACCATCTGATCGACCAGGCCTGCGGAGTAACGGCCGTACTTGTCGCGGTAGGCGGCGTCGATCTCGTCGTCGAGGTCGTGGCCGACGTCGACGAACGTGACGTCCTTCACGAAGCCGCCCGCCCGGATATGGCCTTCGTGACGGACCTGGCTGCCCCGGTACCAGGCGGCGCCAGGTCCGCGGTAGGACCGCACGTAGAGGTCGTCGCCGTGGCGGACGACCCAGATCGTCACCGGATTTCGCAGCGTGCCGTCGCCGCGCAGTGAGCTCCAGCTCATCCGCCGCCCCGATCCGGGCGAGCTCCTCGCCGGTCCAGGTCGTCATCGGCCGCCTCGTTTCTGCTCGCGCGGCCTCGGCGAAATCGGTGCCCATGCCGCGCCCGGCGCCGGTGATGAACCAGATCTTCTTATCGGTCATGTTCGGAACTCCTTCGGTAGATGAGAGCCAAGGGGCCCGAGCGGCGCCTCGCCGCGGTAAGGCAAGGCGGTCGCATCCGGGGTCCTGCCCTGCGGTCAGCGGTCGATGGTGGCCATTTGTGCTTCTTCGTGGCGCTCGCCGGCGGCCGGGGTGAGGTTGTTCAGGCGTTCGGTCTGCTCGGTGCTCAGCTCGAGGTGGTCGGCGGCGGTGTTCTCCTCGACGCGGGAGACGCGCTTGGTGCCGGGGATCGGGGCGATGTCGTCGCCCTGAGCGAGCAGCCAGGCCAGTGCCACCTGTGCCGGCGTGGCGCCCGCCTCGGAGGCGACGGCTTCGACTTCGTCGACGATGCGCAGGTTGCGCTGGAAGTTCTCGCCGGTGAAGCGCGGGTTGGTCTTGCGCCAGTCGTCGTCGGCGAACTGCTCGGTGGAGCGGATCTTGCCGGTGAGGAAGCCGTGGCCGAGCGGCGAGTACGGGACGAAGCCGATGCCCAGCTCGCGCAGGAGCGGCAGCAACTCGGCCTCCGGGTCACGGGTCCACAGTGAGTACTCCGTCTGCAGGGCGGCGATGGGGTGGACGGCGTGGGCACGGCGGATCGTGGCGGGGCCGGCCTCGGACAGGCCGATGTGCCGGATCTTGCCCTCGGCGACCAGATCGGCCAGGGCGCCGATGGTTTCCTCGATGGGTGTGTTCGGGTCGACCCGGTGCTGGTAGTAGAGGTCGATGTGGTCCGTGCCGAGCCTCTTGAGGGAGCCCTCGACGGCGGTCCGGATGTTCGCCGGGCTGCTGTCGAGCACCCCGGGGCCACCGCCGGCGTGCGAGACGAAGCCGAACTTCGTCGCCAGCACGACCTCGTCGCGGCGGCCCTTGATGGCCCGGCCGACGAGTTCCTCGTTCGTGAAGGGGCCGTAGATCTCGGCCGTGTCGATGTGGGTGACGCCCACGTCGAGTGCCCGGTGGATGGTGCGGATCGACTCGGCGTCGCTGCTGTCCGGGTCGAGGTAGTAACCGGACATCGCCATCGTGCCGAGTCCGATGCGCGAGACGTCAAGTCCGCCTAGCGAAATGTGCTTCATGGCAATGTGCCTCCGTTTTTGGATTTCAGTCATGGCTCACAAGAAAGCACCGCTGGGCGCGGAGTGAGAGTCCCTGTTGATCCAGGTAATGACAGGACCCCCCAGCGTGAGCCGGGCGGAACTACCCTCATGTCCGTGGACACGAAGAGCGAGATCCGCGAGTTCCTGACCTCCAGGCGAGCCAAGATCAGGCCGGACCAAGTGGGTCTGCCCATCTACGGCGACAATCGCCGCGTTCCAGGGCTTCGCCGGGAGGAAGTCGCGCTGCTCGCCGGAGTCAGCGTCGACTACTACACCCGCCTCGAGCGCGGGAACATGAGCGGGGTTTCCGAAAGCGTTCTGGAGGCGCTGGCCCGTGCCCTTCAGCTTGACGAGGCGGAGCGTGCGCACCTCTTCGACCTCGCACGGGCAGCGGGCACGACGGCGAGAACCCGTCGCCGCCCGACGAAGCAGGCGGTCCGGCCGAGCGTGCAGCACATCCTCGACGCGATCACCCGCGCACCCGCGCTCGTGCAGAACGGCCGCTTGGACATCCTCGCCGCGAACCCGCTCGGGCGTGCCCTCTACTCGGAGATGTACGTCGACCCGGTCCGGCCGGTCAACCACGCCCGGTTCATCTTCCTCAACCCGCGAGCGCACGACTTCTACGGCGACTGGGAGCGTGCCGCGAACGACACCGTGGCCATCCTGCGTTCCGAAGCCGGCCGGGATCCATACGACCGTGGCCTGTCAGACCTCGTCGGAGAGCTATCGACACAAAGCGAGACGTTCCGCACCCGATGGGCCGCGCACAACGTCCGCATCCACCAGACCGGCGTCAAGCATTTTCACCACCCGGTCGTCGGAGATCTCAGCCTGACGTTCGAGATGATGGAGCTCAGGGCCGACACCGGTCTCACCATCCTGACGTACACCGCTGAGCCCGGTTCGAAGTCCGAGGAGGCGCTGAACCTCCTCGGGAGCTGGGCGGCGACGGACCAGGCGGAGACGGCCCCCGCGACGGACTTCTGAACGGCTCTAAGCCGGCACGCTTCTGCATAGACCCGTCACAGGCGCCTTCATAGGCTGCCCGCACGTCGGACTCCGGTCGCAGGGCTGGATCCGTCCGACGTTCGCCCTAGCTTTCGTCGGCCAACGACCGTGCGCCGCAGACTCCGGGAGGCAACCGTGACCAGCGAATCCAAGACCAGCAAGAACGGCAAGGCCGCCGAGGCCAACGGCAAGACGTCGGAGCGC
>JBKOXV010000231.1:0-9291 GCA_046725105.1 bacterium
CATGAGCGCAGCGTGGGCCGCGGTCGGTGGCGCACCTGGCTGGCCGGCTCGTACCGGACCCGCAGGCCGCTCTCGTCGAGCCGCCAGACGAGGTCGACGTCCTCGCCGTGGCGCAGGTCCTCGTCGAAGCCGCCGCTGGCCAGCAGCACGTCGGTCCGGGCGACGAGGGCGGCGCCCGGCACGTAGCTGACCCGCGTGCGGGCCCGGACGCGAGCCTCGGCGGGGCCGAGGTCGAGCGGCGAGCGGGCCGCCTCGTAGCGCGCCAGGACCGACGACGAACGGGCGGCGGGGCTCGTGACCCGGGGCGCGACGGCGGCCACCCGATCGTCGGCGAAGTGCGCCAAGAGGGGCTCGAGCCATCCCGGCTGCGGTCGGCAGTCGGCGTCGACGAACGCCACGAGGGGCGTGGCGACCGCGGCCAGGCCGGTGTTGCGGCCCGCCGCCGGGCCGCCGTTGACGGCGCGCCGGATCACCGTCACCTCCGGCGCCCGTACGGGCCGGTCCGACGCGTCGTCGACGATGATGACGCCGCCGACGGCGCCGAGGGTGGCGATCACGTTGGTGACGTCACCGTTCCTAACCGGGATGACGACTGTGACGTCTTCGCCGGTGAACGGGCCTCGGTCGGGCCGCGGATGGATGGCTCCGGCATCGAGCAGACGCTCGGTGAGCTTCTCGGCGCCACGCGGGGCGGGCTTCCCGACAATGAGTCGTTCGAGCACACGCGCCCCGGTATCGGACAGGCGGAAGATCGAGAGCGGCGACCCGCCGATCAACACCGTGCCGTCGTCGACGCGCCGGGCGCTGTCGTCGAGGGCGTAGCGAGTCACCACGTCGAGCGCCACGTCGCCACGGCGTCGACGAGCGATGCCGTCATGGTGTCCAGCAGGCGCCGGCCCTCAGCGGCCGATGCTCCCGTGGGGTCGCCCAGGACGCCGTTCGGCGCGACCGACGCCACCCCGCCGGCCCGCAAGGCCGGCATCAGCTCGGCCAGCGGTGCCAGCGCGCCCGCTTGAGCCCGTTCCATGTGGACGACCGACGGTGCCAGGGCGAGCAGCGCCGCCGTTTCGGTGCGACCGGCATGGGCGTCGCCGTCGACGGCCGGAGCCCACGAGAGCACGCGGCGGCCCTCGGCGGCCAGGGTCGCCACGGCTCGGTGGAGGGCGGCGGCGTTGCCGCCGTGGCCGTTCACGAGCACGACGCCGGCGAACGCATCGGCCGAACGGACCAGCTCGACCACGACGGCGGCGAGGCCGTCCTGGCCGATCGACAGCGTGCCGGCGAAGCCGGCGTGCTCGCCGCTGGCCCCGTAGGCGAGAGCCGGCGCCACGAGGACGTCGTCACGGGCCTCGGCCAGACCGTCGGCCAGCCGCACGGCGATGCGGGTGTCGGTGTCGAGCGGCAGGTGGGGCCCGTGCTGCTCGCAGCTCCCGAGCGGCACGGCCAGCAGCCAGGATCCGGCGGCGTGCATCTCGAGCCACGTGCGCGCCCCGAGTCTCACTGGACGAACGCTACCCGTCCATGTACCCCCAGGTCCTGAGGGTCTCGAGCAGCCGATCGGCCGCGTCGGCCGGCTCGAGGGCGATGGGCTGGCCGTGGGTCGTGGCCGAGGTCGCCGCCGTGAGGACGCTGATCCGGTCGAGGGCGGTGGCCCCCGCCGGCGGAGCCAGGGCCCGCGCTCGAGGGCGGAACGGCCGGGTCGAGGCGGCGGCCCGAGGCGGCAGGGACGCCGGCCCGGCGTGCACCTCGACGACGAAGGTGCGGGCCGACAGGGTGGCGGTCACCGACGCCCGCCGGAGTCGAGCCGCCGATCCCTCGACCGAGCAGACGCCGGGCGCCGTGACGCGCAGCCGCTCGCGACGGCCGCCGTCCAGTCGGCGCAGCGCCGTGACCTCGCCGGGGTCGCCGATCTCGACGCTGACGAGCCCGAGGGCCTGGGCCGCGCCGAGGTGGGCGGCCAGATAGGCGGGGACCGATCCGCTGCCCCGATCGATCGACGCATCGCCGCACCACACGAGATCGCAGCCCGTCACCTGAGGAGCGAGCGCCGCCGCGATCGTCTCGCTCGGAGCCTCGGAGGCCACGTCGACGCGCACAGCCCGCCGGGCGCCGGCGGCGACGGCGTCACGCAGGAGGGCTTCGGCTTCCGCCGGACCCGCCGTCACGGCGACGACCTCGTCACCCCACGCGTCGGCGGCCCGCAGCGCCCACTCGAGGGCGGCTGCGTCGGCGTCGGACGCGCCAGCGGAACGAGTGTCGGCGTGGATCGCTCCGGTCAGGGCGTCGACGTCGGGTCGGCGGTCGACCCACTTCAGGCAGGCGGCGATCACGATCGGTGGAACACGACGCCGTGGCCACCCTCCGGATACGTCCACGTGATGGCGCCCTCGACGTTGCAGACGAGGTAGCAGGAGCCGCACTCGAAGCACTGCTCGTAGTTGAAGAGGATGCCGCCGTCGGCGGTCGGCACGAACAGGTTGGCCGGGCACGCCACGACGCACGCTTTCGTCGTGCACCCGCGGCACGAGTCGCCGTCGATCGTGATGTGCGCCGTCGGCGCCACCCGGAACTCGACCGTCGCCATCCGGTCCTCGAAGCTGACCTCGGGCCACGCCGGCGCGCTCATCCGAACCCCCGCGCCGCGGTCCACGCGTCCTTGGCCACGTCGCGCAGGCGTACGCCGGCGCGCTTCGCCTCCTGGCCGAGGATGCGCCGCAGGCCGGGTTTGGGCGTCGGATTGTCGACTCGGAACATCCGCTCCGCCACGTTGCAGACGAGCGACGGGTACTGCTGCTGCACGCGGTCCGACAGCACGAGGTGCGGCACGTCCCGGAGCCGGCGGTGGTCCTGCAGCACGAACGAACGCTCGAGCGCAGTGCGGTAGGGACCGAGGCCGGTCGCCGAGACGTCACCCCGGGCCAGGGCGGCGGCCGCCGCCTCCCCGGCCGCCAGTCCCGATCCGATGGCGAAGTTCACGCCCTCCAGCCAGACCCCAGCGGCCAGGCACAGGGCGGCGGCGTCCCCCGCCACCAGCAGGCCGTCGCCGACGAGCGTGGGGATCATGCGGTAGCCGCCTTCGGGGATGACGTGAGCGGAGAACTCCTTGAGCTCGGCCCCTTCGACCAGCGGAGCGATGGCGGGATGGGCTTTGAACGCGGCGATGATCTCCTCGGGGCGCCGGCTCTGCGCGGCGAGGGCGGGCAGCTTCAGCACCACGCCGACCGACAGCGTCTCGAGGTTGGTGTAGACGAAAGCGCCGCCGGGCACTCCGGACGTGTTGCCGAGGATCTCGATGTCGACGCCGTCGCGGCCGCGCACTCCGAACCGTTCGTCGATCACCTCCTTCGGCAGGGCGAGAGTCTCCTTCACCCCGACGGTGAAGTCATCCGCGTTCGGCGACCCGTACAGACCGGCTTCCTTGGCGAGGAACGAGTTGACGCCGTCGCACGCGATGACGACCCGCGCCCTCAGGTCGCCGTCGGGTCGATCGGTGCGGACGCCGACCACCCGGTCGCCATCGCGCTGCAGGCCGGTGACGGTGGTCGAGCAGAGCAGCTGGGCACCCGCCGCCTCGGCCTGGCTCGCCAGCCAGGCGTCGAAGTCGGGCCGGTACGCCGTCGCCCCGTTGTAGGGCGGGTGACCCCAGGCGTCGCTTCGGAAGTCGACGGTGAGGGCCTGCGTCTCGGTGAGCACCATGGTGGAGCGTCGGGTCACCCAACGCTGGATCGGCGCGTCCTCCCACCAGCGCGGCAGCACGCCGTCGAGCACCCGTGGGTAGACGACCCCGCCGTACATGTTCTTGGCCCCGGCAAACGGGCCGCGCTCCACGAGCACGACCGAGCGGCCGGCGCGGCCCAGGGCGAGGGCGGCGGCCGATCCGGCCGGGCCGGCGCCGACGACGACGGCGTCGAAGTCAGCCATCGGCCGGCACCAGGAGGCGGGCGGCCAGCTCGTCGAGCACGGCGTTGGCGTCGGCCTCGATGGCCAGATCCGCGAGCTGCATCATGGGGCAGTACGGGTCGGTGTTCACGCTCACGATGTGGTCGGGACGGCCGAGCCCGCTGGTGTGCTGGACGGCGCCGCTGATCCCGAAGGCCACGTACAGGCGGGGATCGACGGCGACGCCGGTGGTGCCGATCTGGCGCTCGTGACCGACCCAGCCCCGGTCGGTGATGACGCGGGTGGCGCCCATGGAGGCGCCCAGGGCGGCGGCCAGGCGCTCGAGCAGCGCGAAGCGCTCGGCCGAGTCGAGCCCGGCCCCGCCGGCGACGATGCGGGGCGCCTCGGCCAGGTCCATCGTGGTGACATCGGGGGGCAGGACTTCGAGAACCTCGGGGTCGCGCCGAGGCGCAGGCTCCGTGGCGAGCGTGATGGTGCCGGCCTTCGGGACCGAAGCGCCCTCGGCCGGGAGCAGCCCACGCACGCCCGGCTGCAGGGTGGCGACGAACGGCGCGTCGCGTGACACCTCCTCCAGCACGAGCCCGCCGTATCGGGCCAGCTCGGCCCCGGCTTCCCGCACACACACGGCACCGGCAAGGAGCGGCCGCCCCAGCTCGTAGGCGAGGCGGGGCGCCAGGTCGCGCCCATCGGCGGCGGCAGGGAGAACGGCCACCGATGCTTCGGCTATCAGCGGAGCAAGAGCCGCCGCCCACGCGGCCGGAGCGAACGACGACCGCTCGAGGGCCCATACCGGCTCGGTGGCGATCCCCGCCAGCTCGACGGCCGCTCGGGCGGCCCCGTCGCCGACCAACAGGGCTCGCCCGCCGCACTCCGCCACGCACTCCGCCCCGCCGGCCACGAGGGCGCCGTCGCGCACGGGCACGACGGCGAGCATCGTCACAGCGCCGCTCCGGCTCGCTCACCCTCGATCACGGCGGCGTGGGCCCGTCGCGGCGCAACGCAGTCGCCCACCCGGGTGACGCGCCGGCCCGCCGCCTTCAGATCGAAGTACAGCCACTCGACGGGCTGCGCGGGCACCGCGAGCACGACCCAGTCGGGCGAGCGCGTCTGGTCGACACCGGTGGGGTGGTGGAGCAGCCGCAGCACCCGTCCGTCCATCCCCATCGGCACGAGATCGGTCGACTGCACGATGCCCTTGGCCGACGCTCGCATCCACCACCCCTCCATGTCGAGGGTGATGCCGAGGTCCTGTCCCACGACCATGCCGTTGGTGACGACCTCGACGTGGCAGCCACGGTCGGCGAGCAGCTCGGCCACCGAGGTGGCGTGGTGGAAGCCGATCTCGTCGATCACCACGACGTCGCCGAACGGCTCGGCCGACCCGTCGAGCACATCGCGCCCGTCGACCACGTTGGGCGCGTCTCCTGGCACCCACCACGGCCGCGTCGGCACGGCCCCCGTGGCGACGACGACCTCGTCGGGATTCTTCTCCTCGACCAGCCCGGGCCACACGCCGACGCCGTACGCGATGGTGACGCCGAGACGCCGGCACTCCGTGAGCTGGTTGCGCACGAGGTCGCCGAGCTCGGCCCGGTTGGGCACCGAAGCGGCCAGCCGGATCTGCCCGCCGGCGGCGTGATCGCGCTCGTACACCGTTACCCGGTGACCGCGGCGGGCGGCCGCTATGGCCGCCTGCAGTCCGGCCGGACCGGCGCCCACCACCATCACGTCTTTGGGCCGGTGGACCCGACGGGCGGTTCCCGTTACCGTGGCCTCCTTGCCGGTGCGGGGGTTCTCGATGCAGCCGAGCCACCGGTTGAGGCCCATGCGACCCACGCACTCCTGGTTGCACGACAGGCAGAGCCGGATCTCCTCGGTGGCGCCGGCACGGGCCTTGGCGGCGAAGTCGGCGTCGGCGATCTGGCCCCGCACGACGCCGACGAGGTCGCAGTGGCCGGCGGCAAGCGCCCGCTCGGCCTGGAGCGGATCCTTGAACCGGCCGACACCGACGACGGGGAGGTCGACGGCCTTGCGGATGGCGGACGGGATGAACAATGCGTAGCCCGGCGGCACGTGCATCGACGCCTCGATCATGAAGAGGCTGGCGGTCGCCACGCCGATAGAAGTGTTGACGTAGTCGACGGCGCCCGTGAGCTCCACCATCCGGGCCACCTCGACCGCCTCGTCGATGGTGGTGCCGCCCTCGATCAGCTCGTCGCCGCAGAGCCGCACGCCGAGGGCGAGGTCGGGTCCGATAGCGCCTCGCACGGCCTGCACGAGGTCCAGGAGAAGCCGAGCGCGGTTCTCGAGCGCGCCTCCGTAGCGGTCGGTGCGCCGGTTGGTGGCCGGGGACAGGAAGCCCCGCACGATCGACGAGTGCGAGCACTGCAACTCGATGCCGTCGAATCCGCCTTCGGCGCAATGCTCGGCGACCGTTGCATAGCCGGCCACGATCTCGGCGATCTCGTGATCGTCGACGGCTTTGGGCACCTCGCGGAACAGGGGGTCGGCCACCGGCGACGGCGCCCACACCGGGAGCCGGGTGTACATCGACGACGCCTGGCCGCCGTTGTGGTTGATCTGGGCGAAGATCGGCGTGCGGTGACGGTGGACGGCGTCGGTGATGCGGCGATAGCCGGGAATGACGTCGCGGTGGAACCCGTGGATGAGCTTCTCGTACGGCCAGTCGGTGGGGTGGGTCGAGTGCTCCTCGGTGATGATGAGGCCGGCGCCGCCGGCGGCGCGGGCCTCGTAGTAGGCGGCATGCTGATCGCTCGGGCGCCCGTCGACGGCGTAGTTCGTCAGGTGCGCGCTGAACACGATGCGGTTGCGCACCGTGACCGGACCGAGCCGGATCGGCGACCAGAGGAAGCGCTCGGCCACGGGCCGCCAGACTAAGCGTCGGTCGGATCCGAGGTTGTCAGCCGAGGTTTCGGATGTGTCGAACGTCAGCCGACAACCTCCAGGGCTTGTCAGATCTCCGAGACGGCGACGCTGACGGCGAGCTCCGTCATGCGGTCGACGCCTTGGCGCAGTTCGGCGTCGGAGATCCGCACCGGTGCCTCGCCGAAGAGGATGTCGGACACCGTCAGCATCGTGAGGGCCGCCACACCGCGGAGGGCGCCGATGGTGTACAGCACCGACGCTTCCATCTCGATGCCGAGGTGTCCTCGCGCCGCCCAGCGGTGGGAGCGGTTGGTGTCGGGGTCGTAGAACACGTCGCTCGACACGATGGGCCCGACGTGGACCCGCTCGCCCCGCTCCAGAGCGAGGCGGGCGGCCAGGGTGACGAGCCGCCAGTCGGCGACGGGCGCGTGGGGTTCGCCGCCGGTGTAGGTGAGGGCGGTGTGGTCGGCGGGAGTGGCCGCCATCGCCACCACGACGTCGGCCATCGCCATGTTGGGCTGGAGGGCGCCGCACGTGCCGACCCGGATGATGCGGGAGGCCCCCAGCTGCACGAGCTCCTCGTACACGATGGCGGCGCTGGGGCATCCCATGCCGCTGGCCTGCACGGACACCGGCCGGCCCTCGAAGGTGCCGGTGAAGCCCAGCATGCCGCGCTCCTCGTTCACCTGCCGGGCGCTGTCGAAGAAGGTGCGGGCGATGTACTCGGCTCGGCGAGGATCGCCCGGGCAGAGCACGGCCGGCGCGTAGTCGCCCGGGTTGGCGCGCAGGTGGATCGGCATGGGGCCGGAGCGTAGGCGGCTAGAGCAAATAGCCCTGGGAGTCGATCACGATGTGCGTCTTGTTGACCCCGCCCAGCACCTTGATCTTCCCGTCGGGGCCGAGCGGGCTGATGACGGCGTTCGCCACCGTTTCACCCGTGACGGACCAGTTGACGCTGGAGTTGCCGGGCCACTTGACGTTGGCGGCGAACACCGCCACGTAGCCGGCGGCCTCGGTCTCGGTGACGGTGAGGTTGAGCACGGCGGCGCGGGCGCCGGCCGGCACGCCGACTTCGATGACCCGCTCCTCGCCGGCGGCGAGCTTCCCCGCCCCCGTGCGGCTGTCGTACCGCGGGACGCCGCTGAGCGCCACGAACGCCTGCGGCGGCGGCAGGTAACCGACCCGCATGCCGCCGACGACCTGGGTGGCGTCCTCAGTGGTGACGAACACCGCGAACGTGGCGGTTCCGTCGACGGCTTGGCTCACGCCGAACGTGTACGACAGGAAATCCGACCCCTGCGGCAGCGACACCGGCGGGACGATGTCGTCGTACGAGCCGGTGATCAGCTTGCGCTTGAGGCTGGCCGTCTGGGGCGGGCTGCCGGTGAGCGACAGGTAGAAGACCGTCACCTGCTTGATGACGGCCCCGACGGGCACGTCGACGGACGCCGCCAGCGACCCCCCGTTGGCCAGCTCGGCGCCCTGGGCGATCACGCCCCGGGGCCAGGCGCTGTCGAAGTCCCGCGGTGTGAAGGCGAGGGCGTCGACCATCTGGTACGTGAGCCCGGCGACGAGCGGCTCGGTGGCGGTCGGGTCCAGGTCCGGTTGGGCCGGGACGGTCGCGGCGGCCGCCGCCGCGGCCCCGGCCGTCAGGGGCAGGCTGCCCCCGAGGGCCGCCGCGCCGGCGGCCGCTCCCATGCCACCGAGCAGTCCTCGCCGCGTCATCGGATGGTCCATCGCAGTGCCCTCCCAGGCTCGTGTGCTCGGGTCCGCCGCCACCGAGCACACGCTGCGTGCTGCCCCACACCCGGACCGCAGTTTTACCAGATCACGGCGCCTACAGGAGGTAGCCCTGGACGTCGATGACGACGTGGGTCGGGTTCACGCCGCCGCGGATCTTGACCTTGCCGGTGGGGTCGATCCCGGAGATGACGCCGTTGGCCAGGTTCTCACCGGTGGAGGACCAGTTGATGCTGGAGTTTCCGGGGTAGGCCACGTTGGCGGGGAAGACGGCGACGAAGCCGGCGATCTCGGTGTCGGTGACGGTGAGGTTGATGACGGCGGCCGTCGCCAGTGCCGGCACGCCCAGGGCGACCACCCGTTCCTCGTTGGGCTGCAGCTTGCCGCCGGTATTGCGGGTGTCGAGCACGCGGGAGATCGGTGAGATCGGCACGAATGCGGGTTGCGACGGCGGCGGCTCGTAGCCGATCAGGGCACCATGCACCTGGTCGCCGGAGGTGATTTGGTTCATCAACAGCATGTAGGTACTGGTGCCATCGACGGGCTCATCGAGCGTGATCGTGACCGTCTGGATGGCCGCCCCGGCGGTGAGGGCGAGGCCCGCCGGCGGGTTCGGCTGGATGAGCGCCCAGCCCGACGTCAGGCTCTTCTTCCACAGGCCCAGCGTCGGGCCCACCGCCGGCGACAGGTGGGCGAACTGGATCTGCTTCAAGACGCTGCCCACCGGCACGGTGACCGGGGTCATGAGACCACCCGACCCGGTGG
>JBKOXV010000181.1:0-11797 GCA_046725105.1 bacterium
GGATCCAGCTGATCCTCACGCATCTCCACCTCGACCACCTCGAAGGGCTGAGATTCTTCGCGCCGCTCTGGGACGAGCGCGTGACGCTCGACATCTGGGGTCCCCCGTCGCCGGTGCTGAGCCTCCAGGACCGGATTTCGCGCTCCTTCTCGCCGCCGCTCTTCCCGGTCGATCTCCGCCACATTCCCGCCACGGTGTCGTTCCAGGACCTTCCGCGAGGGCCCTGGACGATCGGAGGCGCTTTGCTCACGGCCGCGCTGGTCGTCCATCCCGGGCCGACGGTCGGGCTGCGGATCGAGGAGGGGCGCTCGAGCCTCGCCTACATCCCCGACCACGAGCCAGCGCTCGCGGGCATCGCCGCCAGGTCGCCCGAGTGGATCTCGGGCGCGGCCGTCGCCGAGGGCGCCGACGTGCTCGTCCACGACGCGCAGTACCTCATCCACGAGTACGAGCCGCGGATCGGCTGGGGGCACTCGAGCGTTGACGACGCCGTCGCCTACTCGCACGCCGTCGGCGCGCGCCAGCTGGTGCTGTTCCACCACGAGCCGACGCACTCCGACGACGCGCTGCGGTTGCTCGAGGATCACGCGCAGTCGCTGGCCGCCGGCCGGGGCGTACCGCCGGTCCTGGCCCGCGAGGGCATGGTGCTCGATCTCGGTTAGCGGCCCTCGGGGTCGTCAGCCGGGCGAGCGGGAGCGCTCGGCTCGGGTGCCGGCTCGTCCTTCGTCATCGCCTGGTCGAGCTCGGCGCGTGTCGCGCCGGTCATGATCGCGACCGCCTCGGGCATCGTGTGCGTATGGGGCGTCACGACCGCGACGCGCCTGCCGAGCCGCATGATGTGGATGCGGTCTGCGAGCTCGAAGACGTGGGGCATGTCGTGGCTGATCAGGATCACGGGCAGGCCGCGCTCCCGGACACGGCCGATCAGGTCGAGCACCTGACGCGTCTCCTTGACGCCGAGCGCCGCGGTGGGCTCGTCCATGATCACGAGTCGGCGCGCCCAGGTAGCCGCACGGGCGACCGCGACGCCCTGACGCTGGCCGCCGGAGAGGTTCTCGACGGGCTGCGACATCGACTGGACGCCAATCTGGAGCTCGGCGAAGTGGCGGGTCGCCTCACGGCGCATGGCGCGCTTGTCGAGCAGCCGGAGCACCAGGCCGAGCGGGCCGCGCCGCCGCTGCTCGCGTCCGAGGAAGATGTTCGTGGCGATGTCGAGCGCCGGCGCGACGGCGAGGTCCTGGTAGACCGTCTCGATCCCCGCCCGGCGGGCATCCCGCGGCGATCGGAAGTGGACGAGGTCGCCGTCGAGCCGGATCTCGCCCTCGTCTGGCTGGAGCGCGCCCGAGAGCGCCTTGATCAACGTCGACTTGCCGGCGCCGTTGTCGCCGATGATCGCGAGGATCTCACCCGGGTAGAGGTCGAAGTCCACGCCGTTCAGCGCCACGACGTGGCCGTAGCGCTTGACGAGCCCGCGCGCCTCGAGGATCGGCTGGGGCGCACTCATGCGCGCCTCCGGTGGGTGAGCTGGTCGACCGACACCGCGAGGATGACGAGGATGCCGGTGACGAGGTACTGGTAGATGACCTCGACGCCGATGAGCGTCAGCCCGTTGCGGAAGACGCCGACGATCGTCGCTCCGATCAGCGTCCCGATCACGGTGCCGCGGCCGCCGAAGAGGCTCGTGCCTCCAAGCACGACCGCGGTGATGCTGTCGAGGTTCTCGGTCGTCTGGCCGGCGTTCGGGTCGCCCAGCTCGGTGCGCGCGACGAGCAGCATCGCGGCGATGCCCGACATCAGCCCCGCGAGCGTGTAGACGCTGAGCAGCACCCGGTTCACGTTCACGCCGGTCAGCCGCGCGGCCTCCGGGTTGTCCCCGACCGCGTAGACGTGCCGGCCCCACGCGGTCTGCGTGAGCGCGTACCAGGCGATCGCGTAGAGGACGAGCATCAGCACAACGCCATAGGTGAAGTCGCCGCCCGCCAGGCTGAACGTGCGGCCGAAGAAGAGCAGCTCGCTCGGCAGGCCCGGGAACGTCAGGTCGTTCGAGACGACGTGGGTCAGCGCGAACGCGATGTTCAGCGTGCCGAGCGTGACGATGAAGGCCGGCAGCCGGATCGCGGTGACGAGCCCGCCGTTCAGGACGCCGAACGCGACACACGTGAGGATGCCGAGGAGGAGCGCGGGAATCGCCGGAACTCCGTTCTCGACCGCGAGCTTCGTCATCACGATCTGGCCGAGCGCCATCACCGTCCCGACCGACAGGTCGATCCCGGCGGTCAGGATCACCATCGTCTGGCCGATCGCCAGCACGCCGACGACCATCACCTGCTGGAGTACGAGCGAGAGGTTCTGGGTCTCCAGGAAGCGGTCGCTCTTGAAGGAGAAGAACGCCATCGTCGCGAGCAGCGCGAGGAACGGCCCGACGGCCGGCGTCGTGAGGATGCGGCGGCCGAGTTCGAGCGCGCCGGAGGGCCCGCCGGCCGGCTCGGACGCTGTGGGGTCGGTCGTCGTCATCGTTGCGTGCGGCGGCCGAGACCGGAGCGCCGCCGGCCGGCGGCGCTCCGATCACGGTCTACGAGCGGAGGATGACTACCCCCAGCAGTTGGCGAGGCCATAGGCGACGCCCTTCGAGGGAACGCCCGCGACCGGTGTCTTGGCGATCAGGTTCAGGCCGGTGTCCGTGTAGCCCGACACCTTCTTGCCGGTCTTCGCGAAGTTGACGACCGCGGTGACGCCGAGCGAGGCCATGCGCAGCGGATACTGCTGCGAGGTGGCATCGATGACGCCGGCCCTGACGTTCCGCACCCCTGCGCAGCCTCCGTCCACGGACACGATCGTCACGTCGCCCGCCTTCTTGCCGGCGGCCTTCAGCGCCGTCCACGCGCCGGCCGCGCTCGGCTCGTTGATCGTGTAGACGACGTCGATGTCCGGGTCCTTCTGCAGGCAGTTCTCCATCGCGGTCTGCGACGGCGCCACCTGTCCCTGGCCGTTCCCGACGCATGCGATCTGCGGGTTGCCGTTCTTGATCCCGAAGCCCTTCAGGAAGCCGTCGTGCCGGAGCTTCCCGACGGACGACCCAGCGTGCTCGTCGAGCATCGCGATGGTCACCGTCTTCCCCTTGGTGGCGGCGCGTGCGTACTTCCCGATCCGGATGCCCGCGTTGAAGTTGTTCGTGGCGAACAGTGCGTCGACCGCCGATGTCGGGTTCGTCGGCGAGTCGAGCGCGATCACGAGGACACCCGCATTCCTGGCCTTGGCGATCGCGGCGTTCTCGGCCTTCGCGTCGGCGACGGTGATCAGGATCCCCTTGACGCCCGCGGTCGTCATGTTCTCGATCGCGGCGATCTGGCCGGCGTTGTCGGCGCTGCTCTTGCCGGCGGCGTACTGGAGCTCGGCGCCCAGCTTCTTCGCCTGCGCCGTGGCGCCCTGACGCATCTTGACGAAGAACGGGTTCGTGACGTCCTTCGTGATCAGCCCGACCTTGATCGTGGTCGCGGCGTTGGACGACGGAGAGGTGCCGGCGGAGGCGACCGCGACGACGGTCACCGTGCCGACGACGAGGAGGAACGTCACCATCAGGCCCAGCATGCGCCGCGCCGGAAGGCGTCCCTGCGGATGAGGCATACCGTTCTCCTTCCCTTGCGATCTGGCGTTGAAGTCGGTAAGTGTGTTACCGATAACAGATCGACACACGCTACGTCAAGGCTGATTCGATGAACTGTCAGCTCGACTTGTGGTACTGATAACACCGATGCGGCAGGCGACTTCGGTGACGATCCGGGACGTGGCGGAACGGGCCGGCGTGTCCTCCATGACGGTCTCACGCGTCATCAACGAGAGCACGCGGGTCAGCCCCGAGACACGCAGCCGCGTCGAGCGAGCGATCAGCGACCTCGGCTACGTGCCGAGCCGGCTCGCACGCGGCCTCAGCGCGCGCCGGACGGGCACTCTCGCCGTGATCGTCCCCGACGTCGCGAATCCGTTCTTCACGCTGATCGTCCGCGCCGCCGAGGAGGTCGCGCGGCGCGCCGGCTACCGCGCCATCCTCTGCGACACCCGCGCCGACCTCACCGTCGAGCGGGAGGTCATCGAGGAGATGATCGCCCACCGCGTGGAAGGCATCGCGATCGCTCCGGTGAGCGACCGCTCGCGCGAGCAGCTGCGGCGGCTTGCGGCGTTCGGGATCCCGTTCGTGCTCCTCGACCGCACGGTCCCCGGCATCGACGCGGATGCCGTGCTCGGCGACAGCAGCGACGGCGCCGAGCGACTCGTGGAGCACCTGATCGCGCTCGGCCACCGCCGGATCGGGCTGATCGTCGAGTCGGACGAGGTCTCGACCGCCCGCGACCGGCGCGCCGGGTACGAGGCCGCGCACCGGGCGGCGGGCCTGGAGCTCGACACCGCGCTCGTCGCCGAGACGACGGTCGACCCGAGCGGCGGCTTCGAGGGCATGTCACGGCTGCTCGAGCTGGAGCAGCGGCCGACGGCTGTCTTCACGGTCAACAACCTGGTCGCGCTCGGCGCGATCGAGGCGGTGCGCGCCGCCGGGCTCGAGGTCCCCGACGACGTGGCGCTCGTCTGCTTCGACGACATCGAGTACGCCTCGCGGCTCTACCCGTTCCTGACCGTGATGGAGCAGCCTGCCGAGACGTTCGGGGCGCTCGGCGCGCAGCTCCTGCTCGAACGCATCGAGCGGCGCGCGCCGGAACGCCCACGCGTCGTCGTCCTGCCCGCCGAGTTCGTCGTGCGGAGGTCGTGCGGCGCCGTGCGCGTCGGTACGGAGTGAACATCTACGGGGGCATCGAGACCGGCGGCACCAAATGGGAGTGCGCGATCGGCACCGGCCCCGACGACGTGCGCGCGACGGAGCGGCTCGCGACGAGCACGCCGGACGAGACGATCGGGCGCGCCGTCGCCTTCTTCGAGCGCGAAGGCCCGGTCGACGCGGTCGGCATCGGCTCATTCGGCCCCGTCGACGCGAGGCCCGGGTCTCCGACATGGGGACACGTGACGACGACGCCCAAGCCGGGCTGGGCGCACACCGACGTCGGCCAGGAGATCCGGCGCCGGCTCGGCGTGCCGGTCGCCTTCGACACCGACGTCAACGCCGCCGCGCTCGGCGAGCACCGCTGGGGCGCGGCGCAGGGGCTCGACACGTTCTGCTACGTCACGGTCGGAACCGGCATCGGCGGCGGCGGCATGGCCGGAGGTGCGCTGATGCACGGGCTGATGCACCCCGAGTTCGGCCACCTGCGGATCCCGCACGACCGGGGGGAGGATCCCTTCGACGGCGTCTGCCCGTACCACGGCGATTGCTGGGAAGGGCTCGCGTCGGGGCGGGCGATCGAGGCTCGCTGGGGCCGCCCGGCCGTGGAGCTCGCGCATGACGAGGCCGTCTGGCGGCTCGAGGCGCGGTACGTCGCGCTCGGGCTCGTCTCCGCGATCTGCGTGCTCTCCCCCCAGCGGATCGTGATCGGCGGCGGCGTCATGAACGGCCCGGGACTCCTCGAACGCGTCCGCGGCGAGGTCGTGGCGCTGCTGAACGGCTACCTCGACCTCACCGCCGCCGGGACCGATCCTGACGGCTACATCTGCCCGCCGGCCCTGGGCGCCCGCGCCGGCGTGCTCGGCGCGATCGCGCTCGCGCGCACCGCTCAGAGCAGGCAAATAGCCTAGGCGCCATGACCGGCCGCGTCGGCGAGCGGGCCGCGTGACGGCCGACGACGAGGGGACGCCCCCGGCCGTGGGAGCGGGCGGCGCGACGTACGGGGACGCCGCCGCCTTCCGGCCCGCGGCGAGGGAGCCCCTGCTGATCCGGGTCGTTCCTGTCTCGCGGGACATGCCGGCCTATCGACCGGCGAGCGCCGGCCGCGACCTCCTGGCAGGGCTCACGGTCGCGTCGCTCGCGGTGCCGTCGGCGATGGCCTACGGCCAGCTGGCGGGCCTGTCTCCGGTCAACGGGCTGTATGCGCTGCTGCTCCCGACGGTCGCGTACGTGCTGCTCGGCTCGTCGCGGCGGCTCGTGATCGGACCGGAGGGCGCGACCTCGACGCTCGTCGCCGCCGCGGTCTTGCCGCTCGCCGTCGCCCGCAGCGGCGACGCGGTGGAGCTCGCGTCGGTGCTCGCGTTGCTCGTGGCCGCCTGCTTCTTCCTCGCGCGGCTGCTTCGGATCGGCTGGATCGCCGACTACTTCTCCCGGCCCGTGCTGATCGGCTACCTGCACGGAGTCGCCGTCACGCTGGTCGTCGCTCAGCTCGGCAAGCTGCTCGGGCTCGATGTCGAGGCGAGTGAACCGCTGGGTCGCCTCTGGGAGATTGCGCACGAGCTCGGCGACGTCAGCGGCGCGACCGTCGCCGTGAGTGTCGTCGCGCTCGCCGCGCTCGCAGGGCTGCGGCGGTACCTGCCGATCCTGCCGGGAGCCCTGATCGTGGTCGTGGCGGCGATCGGCATCTCCTGGGCGCTCGACTTCGGCGAGCACGGCATCGCGCTCGTCGGGCCGGTCGAGGGCGGCCTGCCCCGGCCGACTGTGCCGACGCCGCCGCTCGTGGACATCCTCCAGCTCGTGCCTGCAGCGGTCGGTCTCTTCCTCGTCTCGTTCGCGGACGAGATCCTCACGGCCCGGGCGTTCGCAGGGAGACGCCGGGAGCACGTCCGCGCGTCGCAGGAGCTCTTGACGATGGGCGTCGCCAATGTCGCCGCAGGCTTCACGCAGGCCTTCTCGATCGGGGCGAGCGGCGCGCGGACCGCCGTGAACGACGCGATGGGCGTCCGCACCCAGATCGCCGGCCTGTTCTCCGTGGGCGCCGTCGTCGTGATCCTCCTCTTCCTCACCAGCCCGATCCAGTACCTCCCGCAGGCGATCCTCGGCGCGGTCATCGTCATGGCCGGGATCGCCATCGTCGACCGCGCCGCGTGGCGGGCCCTGGCGGCGATCGACCGCGTCGAGGTGGCGATTGCCGGGGTGACCACTGCCTGCGTCGTCCTCATCGGCGTGCTCGAGGCGCTCGTCGTCGCCGTCGGGCTCTCGATCATCGACACTGTCCGCCGCAGCGCCCGCCCGTACGACGCGGTCCTCGGCTGGGTTCCGAGCCTGCAGGGCTACCGGGACGTGGCGATCCATCCGTCTGCGCTGGTGACGCCGGGTGTCGTCGTCTACCGGCTGGACGACCGGCTCTTCTTCGCGAACGCGGGCTACGTCAAGGGCCGCGTGCTCGAGGCAATCCGGGCCGCCCCCACCGACACGGCCTGGTTCGTCTTCGACGCGGAGGCGGTCACCCACATCGACTCGACCGGGATGGAAGCGCTGCTCGATCTGGCCCGAGACCTGCGGCGGGAGGGGATCACGCTGGTCGTCGCCCGCCTTCGAACCCGAATGAAGGGGGACTTCGACGTCGCCGGTCTCACGGACGAGATCGGCGCCGAGCACTTCTATCCGTCGGTCAAGCTCGCGGTCGACGCATTCGGCGGCGTGCCGAGCGTCGTGTGACGGAGTGGGATGCGCCCCGCGCGGGCGCCTGACGCCCGAATGCCGGTGGCTACGCTTGCGGCGTGCCGCGCCGCGTGAAGACCGAGGTGTTCGCGGATCTCGGTGATCCGGTGCTGTTTCCGCGCCTGTCGGAGGCCAAGATCGAGCGGCTGGCGGAGCGTGGGGAGCGCCGGGTCTACGAGCAGGACGAGCTGCTCTTCGACCAGGGGCAGCGCGACGCTCCCTTCTTCGTGATCGAGCACGGCATCGTCGACATCATCGACCGCCGTCCGCACGAGGAGCTGTGGTTCGCGCGGATGGACGACGGCACGTTCATCGGCGATGTCTCCATGTTCACCGGCGAGCCGACGGTGGCGGCCGGCGTCGCCGCCGAGCCGACCACCACGCTCGTCTTCGAACGGCCGCAGCTGCGCGAGATGCTGGCGGAGTGGCCCGAGTTCGGCGAGCTCGTGCTGCAGACGATGACCGCGCGGCGGGCCTGGCTCGAGGGCAACGACGTGGGCGTGATGAGGCTGATCGCGTCGCGCAGCTCGGCGCGCGCATTCGAGGTCCGCGATCTGCTCGAGCGCAATCTGCTGCCGGTGCGCTGGTACGACGTCGACAGCGACGCCGAGAGCGCCGCGCTGCTCGACACGCTCGGCATCCCGCGCTCGGAGACGCCCGTTCTGATCCGGATCGACGGCGTTCTGCGCAACCCGTCGCCGGCGCAGGTGGCGCGCACGCTCGGCCTGCGCGCCGAGGTCGACGGCGAGACGTTCGACCTGGTGGTGTTGGGTGCCGGGCCGGCCGGCCTCGCGGCGGCCGTCTACGGCGCGTCGGAGGGGCTGCGCACCTTCGTCGCGGAGGCCTGGGCCCCGGGCGGGCAGGCCGGCACGAGCACGCGGATCGAGAACTACCTCGGGTTTCCGTCCGGGATCTCCGGGACGGAGCTCACGCGCCAGGCGACACTTCAGGCGCAGCGCTTCGATGCCGTGCTGTCGAGCTTCCACCGCGCCGTCGAGCTCGTGGACGGCCCCGAGGGGATGGTGCGAGTCGACCTCGACGACGGCCAGCACGTCGTCGCCCGGACGCTGCTCGTCGCGACCGGAGCGCGGTGGCGCACTCTCGACGTAGACGGGATCGACCGCTTCAACGGAGCGGGCGTGTACCACGTCGCCATGGCGACCGACGCGCGCCGGTGTGAGGGCGAGGACCTGATCGTGGTCGGCGGCGGCAACTCGGCCGGCCAGGCGGCCGTCCACCTGTCACGGCGGGCTCGGAGCGTTCGGATGGTGCTGCGGGGCGACAACGTGTCGGCCACGATGTCCCGCTACCTGCTCAACCGCATCGAGCGGACGCCCAACATCGAGGTCGTACCCAATACCGAGGTCGTGGCGGTGCACGGGAACGGTGCGCTCGAGGCGGTCAGCCTGCGGGAGACCGGCAACGGCCGCCTGCAGCGCATCCCGACCTCGGCGGTCTTCGTGATGATCGGCGCCGAGCCCTGCACGGACTTCGCTGGCTCGATGCTCGCCGTCGACGACTCGGGCTTCGTGCTCTGCGGCGCCGCCGCGCGCGAGCGCGGCTGGAGCGACTCCTCCCGCGAGCCCTACCTGCTCGAGACCGTTCGGCCGGGTGTCTTCGTCGCGGGCGACGTTCGATCGGAGTCCACCCAGCGGGTCGCGGGCGCGGTCGGCGACGGCGCCCTCGCTGTGCGCTTCGCGCACCAGCTCCTCGACGGCTAACCGCTCACCGCCCGCCGATTGGCCCGGCTCCAGCGGCCCTCAGCGCATCAGTTCGAGCCGCAGGCGGGCTAGCCAGCCGCCCCACCCGTCCGGCGGGTACGCGTCGGCGATGCGCACGTACAGCGTCTGGCTTTGACCGCGGAGGTCGTTGAGGTCGAGCACTCGCTCGGCGCGGTTCCTGAGCCCCGTGTCGCCGGTCAGCGACTCCTCGAGGACCGTGCGCCACGTCTGGTTGTCGGGCGAGACCTGCACGAGGAACTGGTTCCCGATGTCGAGCGTCAGCGACCCGCCGGTCACGCCGCTCGGCAGTTCGAAGCGGTAGGTGAAGTGCGACCCGCCGTCCGCGAAGCGCGCGTTCCCTTCGTCGGGCGTCCCCTCGAAGACGCGGCCGTCCGACTGGGAACCGTCGGCCTCGAACAGCCACGGTTGCTCGGCCGGCGTGAACGGCGTGAAGGCGATCACGTCTCCGGTGACGTGGATCGCGCCGCTGGCCGCCCCGGTGCCGCGCTTCGACGTGACGACCGCCTGGAGCGCGTAGTCGCCCGGCTCGGTCCCGCCCGGCACGACGACGTGGAACGTCACCGTCTGTGAGGCGCCGCTCGCGATCGGGCCGAAGGCGGCGGTCGCCGGGGAGACCGTCCAGCCGTCCGAGCTCGTCAGCGAGATCTCGCCGCTCGCGGGCGCGTCGCCCGTGTTCGTCACGGTGACGCCCACGCGGGCCGTGTCCCCGGCCCCCGCGACGGCGCTCTGCACCTTCACGAGCAGTGGTGACGGCTTCTCGTTCGACAGCAGCTCGACCTCGGCCAGGGTCGTCGTGCCGAGCCCTCCGTTGCCGGTCACCTCGAGCCGGTAGAAGGCGTAGGTCCCCGGCCGGGCCAGTTTGAAGGCGCGGGTCTGCGAGCGCCACTGGAAGGCCTCGTTGCTCCGTTCGTCGAGGACCTTCCAGGAGACGCCGTCGTTCGATCCCTTCACGACCCATCCGCGCGGGTCGCCCTTGGCGTCGCCAGTACCGGAGGTGAGCGTGTAGAAGCGCACCTGGTGCTTCACGTCCCAGGTGAAGCGGTACTGGACCCACGGCGTCGCTCCGTCCAGGGTCACTTCTGTCCCGGAGTCGTCGTCGAAGAGACCCGCGGGCTCGTCGCCGCTGCTCGCCGTCGCGAGGCCGCTCCCGCCGCCGGCTGCGTCGCGGAGCGGCCGCGGCACGTTGTCGTCGTTCGTGATCGAGATCGGCGCCGCGCCAGGTGACGTCGACCACGCCGACGGCTGCGGGCCCATCGCAAACGCCAGCGTGCCCCCGCCCGCGAGGTCGGCATGCGCGAGGTACGCGGTGTCGCGGCTCTGACCGTTGACCGTCAGGCCCTGGACGTAGACGTTGCGGTCGCTGTTCGCGGGCGCGCTGACGACCAGGTCCTTGCCGTTCTCCAGGTGGACGGTCGCCTTCGTGAAGAGCGGCGAGCCGACGACGTAATAGGGGCTTCCGACCTGCAGCGGATAGAAGCCGAGCGCGCTGAAGACGTACCAGGCCGAGGTCTCGCCGTTGTCCTCGTCGCCCGCGTATCCCTGGCCGATCTCGCTGCCGAGATACAGGCGGCGGAGCACCTCGCGGACCTTCGCCTGCGTCGCGGCCGGACGGCCGGCGTAGGCGTACATCCACGGGATGTGGTGGGAGACCTGGTTGCTGAAGCCCCACTGGCCCATCCGCACGTCCCGGGCCTCGATCATCTCGTGAATGATCCCGCCGTAGGAGCCGGGGTACTTCGCGGTCTCGGGCGTGGCGAAGAACGTGTCGAGTTTGCCCGCGAGCCCGCCCCGGCCGCCGTAGAGGTTCGCCAGCCCGCGTCCGTCCTGGGGCACGTGGAAGGCGAAGTTCCAGCCGTCGGTCTCCGTGTAGTCGTGCTCGTGACCCCAGACGAGCGGGTCGTAGTCCGCGGGGGACGACTTCCATTCGCCCGTTGCCGACCGGCCCTGGAAGAAGCCGACCGACCGGTCGAAGACGTTCACGTAGTTGCGCGCGCGCTCGCCGAAGTACTCGTACTCCTCCTGGTAGCGCCGCTGGTCGGCCGCCGGGACGCTCGGGTCGGCGGCGAGCGCTTTCGCCATGTTGGCGATTCCGAAGTCGTTGATGTAGCCCTCGAGCGCCCACGACACGCCCTCCGAGACCGAGAACGGCGTGTAGCCGAGGAAGAGCGAGGTCTGCAGCCCCTTGCGGCCGATGTCGGTGTTGTTGGGATCGGGCCCCGGCGGTGCGACGGTCGCGTTCTTGAGCGCGGCGTCGTAGACGTCTCTGGCGTTCAGGTTCCGGACGCCCTTCACGAAGACGTCCGCGAACGCGACGTCCGAGCTCGTGCCGGTCATCAGGTTCGCGTAGCCGGGCGACGACCAGCGCGCCACCCAGCCTCCGTCCCGGTACTGCTGGACGAAGCCGTCCACGAGCTCGCCGGCGTCGCTCGGGTAGAGCAGCGCGTACGCCGCCCACGCGGTGCGATAGGTGTCCCAGAAGCCGTTGTTGACGTACACCTTGCCCGGTACGACCGGTGCGCCCGTCTCGGTCGGCGTGCTGGGCGGGATCTCGAAGGAGGACGAGGAC
>JBKOXV010000067.1:0-7500 GCA_046725105.1 bacterium
GGCCTTCGGTGCCGCCACCGCAGTCATCGATGCCGCCCGTCAGGCCAGGGTGACGAAGCTCGTCGTCGGGTTCGGGGCCGCCGCGCTCTACGGAGACGTGCCGCCGGGCGACCTGCCGGTGAAGGAAGGGCGTCCGTGGCAGCCGCGAACGCCGGCCGGCGTCGTCCAGCGCGCCGTCGCCGACCTGCTGGCCGTCACCCGTGAACGGCACGACGTCGAGTTCACCGGGCTGGCCTTCAGCAACATCTACGGGCCCCGGCAGGCGCCCAACCGCGGTGTCATCGCCGCTTTCACGACCGCCGCGGCCACCGGTACGCCGGCGGTCATCCACGGCGACGGCCGCCAGACCCGCGACTTCCTCTACGTGGACGACGCCGTCGACGCGTGTGTGCGGGCCGCCCACCGAGGCGGTGGGTTGGTGGTCAACATCGGCACGGGGACCCAGACGACGATCCGCGACCTTCATCAGCGCATCGCCGTCGGCGGCCCGCCCGCTGCCCACACAGGGGCGCGCCCGGGCGAGATCGGCCGCTTCGCCGTGTCGCCGGCCCGCGCCCGAATCCACCTGGCGTGGGCGCCGTGGACATCGCTCGACGAGGGCCTGGCCCAGGTGCGCCGCACCCCGTCGTGACGGCGGGGCCGCTAGCGGAAGAGGTCCTCCTGGGGTGGACGGATCAGCTCGCTGATGGCGGCGTCCCGCAGCCACCCGGCGTCGACACCGCGCACCACGGCGACGGGGAGGCCGGCCGACTTGCCCATGACGAGCTCGGCCGCCGAGGCCAGCTCGTCGGCGACGGCCACCTCGGTGACCTGCATGGTGCGGCCGAGGGCGTCGTCGGTGCCCCGGAGGTCGACGACCCCGGCGATGCCGGCCACGCCGATCGCCACATCGGTGAGGCCCCGGCGCCACGGCCGCCCGAACGTGTCGGACACGATGACGCCGACCTCGACACCGAGCCGAGCCCGTAGGCCGTCGCGGATGCGGCGGGCCGATCGGTCCGAGTCGATCGGCAGGAGGGCCGCCTCGCCCCGCGGGACGTTCGAAAGGTCGACGCCGGAGTTGGCGCACACGAAGCCGTGGCGCGTCTCGGTGATCACCAGGTCGCCGCGGCGTCGAAGGACCCGCACCGCTTCGGCAGCCACGACGCCCTTGTGCGAGAGGGGGTCGTCGGGATCGACGGCGACGAGGCGACCCTCGGCCTTCGACACGATCTTCTGCGTCACCACCAGCACGTCGCCGTCGGCGAGCGGTCCGTTCGGCGGCGTCGCCACGACGGCGGCGATGACGTCGGCCAGCCCGTCGCCCGGCCGGATCTCGCCGATGCCTTCGACGCCCCACATCTCGATGCGGCTCACTGGTGCACCGTCTCATCGATCGTACGGGTTCGCTGTCTGTGCCATCGTGGAGCACCAGTGAGCCGTTCGCCGCTTCGGGGGGAACACGGCACCGCATCATCAAGCTCGCTTCGCTCGCTCATCCAGCGGCTCCCACGGCCGTGGCGGCCAGGGCGGCGGCGACGTCGGCCGAGCGCATGACCGTGTCGGTGACGATGCACCGCACGCCGACCGCCTCCACCTCGGGGGCCAGCGACGCGTCCTCGGTGTCGACGACGAGGGTGCCGGCGACGTCCCGGTACCAGCCGGCGACGCCGGCGGCGCTGATGGCGACCCCGAGCTCGCCGAGCATCCGGTCGGCCGGTCCCTTCAGCGCCCGCCCGCCGACGATCGGCGACACCGCCACGACCCGATCACGCCGGCGGGACAGTCGTTCCCGCACGCCGGCCAGCGCCAGGAGCGGACCGATCGAAACCACCGGGTTCGACGGCGCGATCACCACGACGGCGGCGGTGTCTATGGCGTCCAACACGCCCGGCGCGGGACCGGCGGTATCGATGCCGGCGAAGCGGACGCCGGTGATCGCCACGCTGTGGCCCTGGCCCACGAAGTACTCCTGGAAGCCGATCTCGCCGGCGCCGGCGACCGTCACCATCGTCCGCACGTCGTCGTCGGTCATCGGCAAGAGCCGTACCGCCACGCCCCAGGCCGATGCGATTTC
This sequence comes from bacterium, assembly GCA_046725105.1. Lineage (GTDB taxonomy): Bacteria > Actinomycetota > Acidimicrobiia > Acidimicrobiales > Ilumatobacteraceae > DASXAI01. The sequence continues at coordinate 2,057 of JBKOXV010000067.1, forward strand.
GCTGGTGACGACGGAGAGAGGCGCCCCCTCGCCCCGGCGATGGGTGCGATACAGGTGGGTGGCGAGGTCGCGGTCGCCGAGCCCGAACCACGTACCACCGGCCGTCGAGCCGTCGGGCCGCACCGGCGTGTAGCGCGCCAGCGCGTCCATGGCCGCCCACGTCTCGCCGCGCAGGCCCCAGCCGCGTTCGGGGTCGATGGCGCCGGCGAGCGTGTAGGTCACGGTGTCGAGGTCGGGCGAGATGGCGAGCCCGTGAAGGACGATGTCGTCACCCGTGTTCACGATGGCGGTGATCTCGCTGGGGTCGTAGGCACGCACCATGCCGGCGAGGAGGCGCGCCGCGCCGACGCCCCCGCACAGGACGGTGATCACGATCGGCGCTCCATGGCGGCCTCACGGTAGAGGGCGGCGAACGAGGTGGCCGTCCGCGCCCACGAGTACTCGGCCACACGGCGGCGGCCGGCGGCGACGAGGCGGCTACGGGCGTGGTCGTCGGTCAGGGCGCACCGAAGGGCGGCGGCCAGCGAGGCGGTGTCGCGGGGATCGGCGTACACGGCGGCGTCGGCCGCCACTTCGGGCAGGGCGCCGGCCCGGGCCGCCACCACCGGCACGTCGAACTCCATCGCCTCGAGCAGCGGGAGGCCGAAGCCCTCGTCGTGGGACGGCACGGCGAGGACGGCGGCGCCGGCCAGTACGGCGGCCCGCGCCGCGTCGTCCATCCACGGCCGGACGACCACGCCGCCGGCGCGTGCCGGTGGCAGCCGGGCGATGGCGGCCTCCACATTGGCCTGGTCGGGACCGTCCGGACCCACGAGCACGAGGGCCACGTCGGGGACGTCGGCGGACAGCAGGCCGTAGGCGTCGACGAGGCGGGGCAGGTTCTTGCGCGGCTCCCGCGTGGCGAGGGCGAGGATGTAGGGCCGCCCGCCGGTGAGCTCCGGTCCGGCCGGCGCGGTGGGGCCCGCCAACGGCCGCAGCGGGGGCCCGTGGGGAATCACGCGCACCCGGTCCGGCGTGGCGCCGAAGAGGGTGGCGACCTCTTCGGCCACGTAGGTCGAGGGCGTGTGGACGAACGCGCCGCGGGCGACGGCTCGCCGCACCACTGGCACGAACGATCGCACGGTGGCGTTCACGAACTCCGGGCGCGTGACGAAGCAGCAGTCGTGCACCGTGACCACGGTCGGGATGGCGGTGGGCGGCAGGACGGAGTTCGTGCCGTGCACCACCTCGGCCCGGCCCAACGACCGGCGCGGGCGGGGCCAGTCGACGCGCCCCCACGCCCGCAGCGTGAGGGTGGCCGGGTAGGGCAGCCGGTGCACGCCGTGCGGCAGTGCGGCCCGGAAGCTCAGGGTGTAGCGGTGGAGCTCCGGCCCGTCCGGCGTGGCCTCCAACGCCTCGAGCAGGTGGGCGACGAACTGCCCGATGCCGGTGCGGGGCCCCACGAGCGGTCCGACGTCGATCGCCACCCGGGTCACGGCGCAGCAACCTATCCCGGCCGTTTTCGCGTCGCTCGGGGCGCGAAACGCGCCCGAATCGTCGTCAGAACCCGGGGCCTCGTGCCGCGGGCGGCCCGGTAGCCTCGTCGGGCCATGCCGCGCGCCCTCATCACCGGGATCACCGGCCAGGACGGTCAGTTCCTGGCCGAGTTGCTGCACGCCAAGGGCTACCAGGTGTTCGGGCTGATCAAGGGCCAGAACAATCCCAAGGGCGAGCTGATCCAGGCCGGGCTTCCGTTCGTCGAGCTGGTGTCGGGCGACCTGCAGGACCTGCCGTCGCTCGTGACGGCCCTCGAGTACTCGCAGCCCGACGAGGTGTACAACCTCGCCGGCATCTCCTTCGTGGCCCTCTCGTTCCGCCAGGCGGAGCTGACGGCGAACGTGACCGGCCTCGGCGTGCTGCGCATGCTCGAGGCCATCCGCATGGTGGGCGGCGCGGTCGACAACCCGATCCGCTTCTACCAGGCGTCGTCGTCGGAGATGTTCGGCAAGGTGCGCGAGACCCCGCAGAACGAGCAGACTCCGTTCCATCCCCGCTCGCCGTACGGCGCCGCCAAGGTCTTCGGCCACCACATCACGGTGAACTACCGCGAGTCGTACGGCTTGTACGCCTGCAGCGGCATCCTCTTCAACCACGAGTCAGAGCGGCGCGGCCTGGAGTTCGTGACGCGCAAGGTGTCGAACGCCGTCGCTCGCATCAAGTTGGGCCTGCAGGACGAGCTGGTGCTGGGTGTGCTCGACACGAAGCGCGACTGGGGCTATGCCGGCGACTACGTCGAGGCCATGTGGGCCATGCTCCAGCAGGACGAGCCGGACGATTACGTGATCGCCACCGGCAGGACGCACGCCGTCGACCAGTTCGTGGAGCTGGCCTTCGCCGCCGCCGATCTCGGGGACTGGCGGCGATACGTGCGCCAGGACGAGCGCTTCTTCCGGCCGGCCGAAGTCGACCTGCTCGTGGGTGACGCCACCAAGGCCCGGGACCGGCTCGGTTGGCGCCCGAAGATCGACTTCCCCACGTTGGTCGAGCGCATGGTCGCCCATGACCTCAAGCTGGAGGCCGAGAAGATCGACCGAGCCCGCCGCTGATCAGGGTTCCATCGGCATCTCGCCGAAAGCCTCCAGAATGGAGTCCTCGTCGGGCCGGACACCCTTGCGCATGAGCGCTCGCAGCACCACGGCGAACACCACGAGGGCCGCTACCGATCCGGCCACGAGGCCGAGCTCCACCCGCATCAGCAGGTCGTCGTTGGGGATCAGCGTCACGAGGACGAAGGCGACCAGGCCGACGAACCAGCCGAGGGCGACCTTGGCGTGGCCCCGGAGGGCGATGACGGCCTGGGCGAGGGCGAGGGCGATCATGTAGAGGCTGCTGGCGAGGGCCAGCATGGTGAGCGTCCGCCGGCTGAGGTCGGTGTCGAAGAAGACCTTCACTACGAACGGCCCGATGATGAAGGCTCCGACGACGGCCAGGACCGCCACGATGAGGACGAGCCGCAGGAGCTTGCGGAAGCCGCGGGCGAAGTCGTCGAGGGCACCCCGTGCCGCCAACCGGGCCAGCTTCGGGAGCAGGGCCGCCTGCACCGCCTGGAAGAGGAACAGCGGTACGCGGGCGATGATCACGCCGGTCGACAGCTGGGTGACGAGGACGTTCTGCGCCGGCGACGTCTTCAGCGCGTTGGCGGCGATCGGCCCGGCGTTGAGGAGCGCGGCGGCGCACACCGAGCCGGCGAGCAGCCAGCCGAGGTTCGGCGTGAGCTCGCTCCACGACGCCTCGGGCCCGTCCTGCAGCACGCCGTGCTGGCCTCGGGACGAGAGCAGCACGGCCACGATGGCGGGCAGGCCGATCAGGATGCCGTAGGGGCCGACGGCCGTGACGCCGGCGATGGAGAGCACCGCGGCGGCACCCATCCGCACGACGCCCTCGCTACCCATCAACGTGGCGTACGCGCCGAACCGGCCCGTCCCGGACCACACACCTCGGGTGAGGTGGGCGATGGCGTAGGACCAGAAGGCCAGCACGAGGGCGACGAACAGTGCCCAGCTGCCGTCGAAGAGGTGGGAGACGAGCACCGGGCTCACCGCCAGCATGACGACGGTGATGGTGACGAGCAGGATGCCCTCGAGCATGGCGGCCCGCTCGACCACCGGCCGCGAGCCTTGCCCGATGGCGCGGCGGTGGGCGAGGGCCCGGCCGACCTCCTGCTCGACGGGCAGGAAGAATCCGGGTGCCAGGATGAAGGTAAGGAACCACAGGAGGCTGACGGGCGCGAAGGCGTCCTCGCCGAGGGCCCGCTTGGTGATCGACAGGAACCCGTACGTGGCGACGCCAGAGATCACCAACCCGAGACCGACTGACATCGTGCCCTCGGGAAGCGGGTTTCGTTCAGTGGCGCGATCGAGGAGCCGACGGGTCTGCAAGCGCAGCAACCCTAGTGGCTGGATCGCCATGGGGAGATGGTCACCCGCGGCGGCGTCGGAGGAAATGAGCCGTCCGACCTGGCCCTTCCGTCGCCTCGGGCGTGAACCTCTATCCGTGGTGCACCGCAGAGGTACGGCGGGCGACGCGGGAGTGGCGGTGGGAGAATCGGACCGCCAGCAATGCGCCGATTCCGGGGGAGCGGGCGTCTAGGGTCGGGGCACTCATGCGGCACGGACGACGGATGTGGCGCGGGCTGGCGGCGGTCGCCGTGCTCGTGGTGGCGGCGACGGGAGCACTCGCGATGCCGGCGCCCGCGGGCGCCGCCCCGGGCCCCGTGCCGGCCGGGTACGGACCGACGGTCACGCTCACGGGGCACGGCTTCGGTCACGGCATCGGAATGAGCCAGGTCGGCGCCTACGGCTACGCCACCCACTTCGGCTGGTCGTGGGAAGAGATCCTTGCCCACTACTACGGGGGGACGACGCTCGGCGCCACCGACCCCAACCAAGTCCTGGGCGTGCGCCTCACGGCGAACGACGACGACCCGGTCACCGCCGTCATTCAGGACGCCGGCCTGGCCGGCACGTCGGCCAACGGCTTTGCCACCGGCTACGGGTCCGTGGCGGCGGTGGAGCTCGCGCCCGGGCACTACCGCGTCTACGGGCTCGCCGCCGTCAACTGCCCGGCCGCCACCACGACGGCGGAGTTCGATTCACCCGGTAGCCCGTGGACGGTCATCGCCGCCGACGTCCCTTCCGTCGACTTCCGTGTCCTCGGCGTGGACACCGCCACCGCGCCCGTCGCCAGCCTGCTCGGCGTGTGCGAGCGCGCCGGCACCGATCAGTTCGACGGCGACATCCGCGCCCGTTACTACCGCGGCTCCATCCGGGCTGTGAACGGCAGCGCGGCAGAGAACCGCACCGTCAGCCTCGTGCCCCTCGATCGGTACGTGCAGGGCGTCGTGCCGCGAGAGATGCCGGCGTCGTGGGGCGGCGACGCCGCGGGAGCCGGCATGAACGCCCTCCGGGCCCAGGCCGTGGCCGCCCGCTCCTACGGCGTGTCCCAGAACCGCTACACCTATGCCAAGACGTGCGACACCCAGTCGTGCCAGGTGTACGGCGGGGCCGGCTACCGCGCCGCCGTGAACGTGGAGGACGCCGGGCCGACGCCGATCGTCTCCAACGAGTCGAACTTCGCCATGCAGGCCACGGCCGACACGGCGGGACGGGTGCTCGCCGCCGGTGGCTCCGCCGTCAGCGCCATGTACTCGGCGTCGTCGGGCGGCTACACCAGCGACGCCGGCACCTTTCCGGCCGTGGTCGACGAGGGCGATCAGTACTCGCCGCTGCCCGACCGGCACGACTGGACGGCGACGGTGCCGGTGGCCACCATCGAGGCCGCCTTCCCGCAGATCGGTTCGCTGCAGCTGCTGAGCGTCAAGGCGCGCAACGGGTTCGGCGACGGCGGCGGCCGAGTCCGCTCCATCGACGTCATAGGTACGGCCGGAACGCTCACCGTGTCCGGCG
>JBKOXV010000299.1:0-4503 GCA_046725105.1 bacterium
CTCTAGCACAGCAGCCGATATCGTATGCTGATATTGGCTCCCGGCCACTGCTCGTCGGTCTCGGGCCGGTCGTTGGCGGCGCCGGACGAACGGCCACGCGACGTGCGGCGACCAGCGCGGCAGGACGACCGACGAATGCGGCCCGAACGACGCGACTGCGGCCGTCCACGAGTTCTCCGCCGGTCTCCAGGAAGGCGTCGACCGGCGGGACGCCGACCGACTCAACCGACCGTTCGCCGCCGACATCATGTGGGGCACTCCATCTGGCGCGCTCGTCGAGGCTTATGACCAGCTTGACCCGATCCACGAACGGTTCCAACGCTCGGCGAGCTGTCCGGCATGCTATGCCGTTCGCCACGTGCTGCCCCTGAGCGACGACGTCGTCGTCGCTCACATTGCTCGGCTTGTCCTCGGACCGGACGGTCAGCCGTTGCCGCTCACCGACGACCCTGATCAGCCGTTCTCCGAGCTGGCCATGTAGGTTCTCGTCCGCCGCGACGGACAGTGGTCGCTCGCGGCGGCCCAGCTGCACGCGATGCTGACGCTGCGCGTTGACTCTTTCGCGTCCCTTGAATGCGCGCTATCGCCGGCTCGGCACACGCCAGACGGCGTCGACCCGGAGCGTCAGGTGCGGGTGATTGGCCGCGGGCGAGCTGCGTGCGGACGTCGTCCGTGTTTGTCGGCGCGTCGTGGCTCGCACGTAGATGGTGAGGGCGTCGTAGGAGCACAACGAGAGGTCATCGTCATTGCGCCACCACGCGACGTCGTCGCGTTCCAGATGGCCGCGTCCAGTGGTGGGCAGCTACGTGGCGGCGACGAGCGGACGGACATCATTCCAGAAACGCTCGAGCTGGTGCAGTTCGTCGGCAACCGGCCAGATGAAGACGCGCTGGACCCCCGCCTTGGCGAACGCCGTCAATTTCTCAGCGAACACTTCGGGCGGGCCGATCGGGAGGCGCTGGCGCAGGATGTCCTCGGGTCGATGCACGCTGGGGAACACCCGCTCTCTGAGGATGCGGTCTGCTTCGTCGCGATCGTCGGTGATGTAGCACCACATGGTCGCAACGGCGTTCGGGAATGTGTCGCACGCCTTGCCCTGAACGGCCAGTTTCGAACGAAGCGTCTGCCAGGCCTCGGCGAACAGCTCGGGCGTCGTGTTGTAGGCAGATGCCAGCCAGCCGTCGGCGAGACGGGCGACGCGACCAAGCCCGGCGTCGGAGCCCCAGCTACCCACCCAGATCGGCGGTCCCGACGGTTGGGCGGGCAGGGGTTCCACCGAAAGACCCTCGGTCGAGTAGAACCGGCCCACGAACGGCGCAGCGTCTTTGCGCCACAGAGCCCGGAGCGCGCCGATCGCCTCGTCGAAGCGTTGCCAACGTTGCGAGAAGTCGAGTCCGACGGCCGTGTAGTCGTCGGGCGAGGAGCCCGGACCTACCGCCACGAGCAGCCGACCGCCCGAAAGACGATCGATCGCCCCCAGCGTCTTGGCGACGGGTACCGGTCCACGTACGACGACGAGGGCGACCGTCGTCGCCAGTGTCATGTCCCCTGAGTGTTCCATCACCCCCGCCAGCGCGACCGGTCCGTCGAGCCAGGGCACCGAGAAGACCATGTGGTCGTTCACCGCCAACGCAGCGAAGCCGACCTGCGCGGCGACTTTCGTGTACGCCACAAGGTGATCGAGGGTGTACGGGTGGCCCCCGAAGTCCATCAGCGGAAGATGAGCCCCGAAGTCCACAGCGTTCTTCACCTCGCGCGATCATCACGAACTGGCCGGCAACCTACCTCGCCGCGAGACGGCCGCACGGCGTGATGATCGGAACGAACCAGCCGACGATCGGGCATGTCGCGTTTGAGCCGATTGGCCGGTGATCGACGGCGGGCTGCACGCCAGCCGAGGCGGGGGCGACAAGAATCGACGATGTGCGGCCCCGGGAACGGCCGCCTGGTGCATTGGAGGGCGAGATGATCGAGCCGTACAACGCCGTCGGACTCATCCCGACTGTGTGGGGGATCTCGAGACGAGCCGACATCATGCGCAACATCGAGCATCACCGTCACCTGGTGAAGGCGGCGTGTTGGCTGGCCTCGCTCGATCTGCCGGTGCGACTCGTCGCGCTGCCGGAGGGCGCATTGCAGGGGTTCAACGACGAGGTGCTCGACCTCGATCACGCAACTTTTGCAGAGACGTGCGCGATCGATGTGCCGGGTCCGGAGACGGAAGCGCTGGGTGAGCTCTGCCGGGAGTACGGCGTCTACATGATGGCCCAAGCGAAGGCCCGCCATCCCGAGTGGCCCGAGCGGTTCTTCAACATCGGCTTCATCCTCGACGACCGGGGCGACCTGATCCTGACCCATTACAAGACCTCCCCGCTGTTCCCGGTGGAGCACTCGGTGTGCCCGCACGACGTGTACGACTGGTGGATCGAGCGTTACGGCCGGACGCTCGACGCGTTCTGGCCGGTGGTGGAGACTCCGCTCGGGCGGCTCGGCATCATGATGGCCAACGAGGGCTCCTATCCGGAGAACGCCCGGGCCTTGGCGATGAACGGCGCTGAGGTCCTGTATCGCGCCTCGATCCCGCACCCGGCGGCGTCGAACGACTACTTCGAGATCCAGAACCGGGCTCGGGCCCTGGACAACAACCTCTATGTCGTCGCGCCGAACATGGGCACCTACTACCTGACGACGGAGTCGGAGGCCCCCATCGACACCTTCGGTGGTGGCTCGATGATTGTCGACTACCGGGGCCACATCGTCGGCGCGCAGCGATATAGCGGCGTGTCGACATGGCTCTCTGGACCCATCAACATCGAGGCGCTCCGTCACCACCGCGCCACCAGTTCATGGACGAACTGGATGAAGGACCTGCGCACCGAGATGTACCAGCTGGTGTACGAGCAGCCCATCTACCCGAAGAACCTCTATCTCAGGCGGGCGCCATATACGCACGCCGAGTACAAGGCCGAGGTCACCGACCGTCAGATCCGCACCATGCACGAACGCGGCATCTGGGTGCCGCTGAAGCCATAGCTGCGACAGGGTCCGACCGCGGGGTAGCCGCCCGCAGGGTTCCCGACAACATGGGGCCGCATCCATCACCGTCGCCATCCGGCCACCTGCTTGGTGTAGCTCCAAGGCCGCACCGACTCAGCCACCGACGTCCATCCCAGGTCGGTGGCCCGGCACGACATCAACCATTTCAACGACGGCGGCGACCCGTGCGTGTGCGCCGCAGCCGGACCTGGCAGCCCCTCGTCGACGACGTCTGGATCGGCGTCCAGCGCGGCGCAGCCGGCCGCAGACCGTTCCGCTCCGCGGGAGGTGATGGGCGGCCCGAACATCGACAGCCGGCCTCGCGTCGAGGAGCATTACGGACGCGCGATGGGGACAAAGCCGCGAGCGCAGGAACTGCTCACGCAAGTCCGTCAGATGATGGGTGAGGCGCTAATCACCAAAATGAGCTGACGGCGCCGGCGGCGAGACGTCGTCGCGCTAGTTGCTCGTGTCGACGGTGTCGAGCGTCGTCGACCGGAGCACGACCCCGGCGGTCGCGCCCGTCGCCTGGCCGGCGGTCACGGTCTCGACGCCGTTCACGAACACGTGCTCTACGCCGATCGAACCGGCCAGGAGCCGCTTGGAGTCGCCCGGCAGGTCGAACACCGTCTGGGGCGGTTCGGCGTCGATGATGGCGGGGTCGAAGACGACAACGTCGGCGTGGTAGCCGTCGGCGAGGCGGCCCCGCTCCTTCATGCCGAACCAGCGGGCCGGCACGTCGGTCAGCAGCTGGACGGCCCGCTCGAGCGGCACGAGGCGGCGGCCCCGCAACGTGTCGCCGAGGAACTTCGTGGGGTACGGCGAGCCGAGGATCCGGTCGAGGTGGGCACCGGCGTCGGAACCGCCGAGCAGCACGTCGTCGCGCTGCCAGAGCTCGGCGCGGGCCGACCAGTCCGCGGGCGTGTTCGCGGCCGGCTGCGGCCAGAGCACGGTGCGAAGGTCGTCCGTGGCGACGACGTCGACGATGGCCGTGAACGGGTCGACGCCGCGCTCTTTGGCGATGTCGCCGACCAGCCGGCCCTCGAACGGCTTGTTGGCGTCGCTGTAGGTCTGGCCGATCAGGTATCGCTCGAAGTGGGCGACCTGGGCGAGGTTCGAGCCCTTGGCTTTTTCCATCATGTCGGCTCGCACCGCCGGGTCCTTGAGCCGCCGGATCCGCTCGGGCACCTCGACGTCCAGCACGTCGCGCCAACCCGGCAGCAACCACAAGGCACAGAACGTGAGGAAGCTCATGTTGTTGTCGGAGAAGACCGGCATCGTGAGGGCGAGGACGCGCCCGCCGATCTCCTTGGCCCGCTTCGACGGCAGCAGTTGGTGCTCGGTGCGGTCGCTCGACTCGGCCGCGACCGACAGCACGTTCCAGTTCAAGGGTCGGCGGGCCAGCGACGACATCTGGGCGAGCAGCTCGACCTCTTCCGGGCTGAAGCGCCCGAGGCAACCCTGGAC
>JBKOXV010000170.1:0-8031 GCA_046725105.1 bacterium
CTCGAAGGGCAACCGCCAGAAGGTCGCCCTCGTCGCCGCCCTGTCGTCGAGCGCCGAGCTGCTCATCCTCGACGAGCCGACGGCCGGCCTCGATCCCCTGATGGAAGCGCAGTTCCAGGCCTGCATCCGAGACGTCCGGGCCGAAGGCCGAACCGTCCTGCTGTCGAGCCACATCCTCGCCGAAGTTGAGGCGCTCTGCGACCGGGTCAGCATCGTGCGGGCCGGGCGGACCGTGCAGTCCGGCACGCTCGACGAGCTCCGCCATCTGACTCGCACGTCCGTCACCGCCGAGCTCGAGACCGTGCCGCCGGGACTCGACCGCCAGGCGGGCGTCCACCGGCTCGCCATCGAGGACCACCGCGTGCACTTCGACGTCGACCAAGCCGAGCTGGGACCCGTCGTCGGCGCCCTCGCCGGAGCCGGCATCCGGTCCCTCGTCAGCCGGCCGCCGACGCTCGAGGAGTTGTTCCTGCGCAACTACGGCGACGAGATCGCGTCGTGACGACCCTCGCCGGCACCGGTCGGCTGGTCGGCGCCCATCTCCGTCGCGATCGGACGCGCATCGCCGTGTGGATCACGGCGATCGTCGGGCTCGTCGCCGCCACCACCTCGAGCGTCAAGGCCCTCTATCCCACGCAGGCCGACCTCGACTCGGCGGCGAAGGCGGCCGAGGACAACGTGGCGGCGCTCGTGTTCAAGGGCCCAGCCCAGGCCCTCGACACGATCGGCGGGCAGGTGGCGTTCCAGATCGTGGCCTTCGGCATCGTCGCCGTCGCTCTCATGAGCCTGCTGACCGTCGTCCGGCTCACCAGAGCCGAGGAGGAAAGCGGCCGCCTCGAGCTCGTCCGAGCCCTTCCGATCGGCCGCGGCGCGCCGCTGGCCGCCGCCGTCGCCGTCGTCGCCGGCATGAACGTCGCCGTCGGTGCACTGGTCACCGCCGCCCTCCTCGCCTACGACCTCCCACTGGCCGGTTCGTTGGTCGTCGGCGTGTCGTTCGCCGTCGTCGGCTTCCTGTTCGCCGCCGTCGCCGCCGTCGCAGCCCAGCTCACGGAGAACGCCCGCGTTGCCAGCGGCCTGGCCGGCGCCGTGCTCGCCCTCGCCTTCGTCCTTCGGGCCGTCGGTGACGCCGGTGACGGGACGCTCTCGTGGCTCTCCCCCATCGGCTGGGCCCACAAGGCGCGTCCCTACGCCAGCGAGCGCTGGTGGCCGCTGCTGCTGGCCACAGCCGTAGCCGCCGTCCTGCTGGCCGTGGCGGTTCGAGTCGTCGAGCGTCGCGATCTTGGCGCCGGGCTGCTGCCCGCCCGGCCCGGGCCGGCCTCCGCCGGTCCCTCGCTGGCCTCCGTATGGGGTCTGGCCCGGCGCCTCCAACGCGGTGGCCTGCTCTGGTGGGGGCTCGGCGTCGTACTGCTCGGCGTCGGGTACGGCTCCGTCACGGGGAACATCGACGACTTCGTCGCCGGCAACGAGACGATCCAGGACGTCATCGCCCGAGGCGGCGGCTCACTCGTGAACTCGTTCCTCGCCACATCGCTCCTCATTCTCGCCCTCGTGACGTGCGCGTTTGCCGTGCAGGCGGTGACCCGCCTCCGGGCCGAGGAGGCGAGCGAGCGGGCCGAAGTCGTGCTGGCGACGGCGACGGGCCGGCTGCGGTGGGCCACCAGTCACCTCGCCATCGCGTTCGGCGGCGCGGCCATCGTCCTGGTGGCCGGCGGCGCCGGCCTCGGCCTCGTCGCCGGGCTCTCGACGAACGACCTCAGCGAGCTGCCTCGCGTCGCCGTGGCGTCACTGGCCTATGTGCCGGCGGTCTGGGTGTTGGCGGCGATCGCGGTGGCCCTGTTCGGCCTGGCGCCCCGCTGGACGGCCTTGGCGTGGGCGCCCCTCGCGGTCTGTCTGGTGATCGGCATGTTCGGCACGCTGCTCGACCTTCCCCGGCCCGTGCTCGACGTGTCGCCGTTCGAGCAGACGCCGAGTGTGCCGGCCGGCGCCTGGAACATCGTGCCGATCGTGGCACTCGCCGCTGTGGGCGCGGTCATCGCCGCCGTCGGTCTGGCCGCCTTCCGGCAGCGCGACCTGACGACGTAGCCGTCAGTACCGGCGGGAGGCGAGCAGGACCGGGATGAGCCGGTCGGTCCTCGCCTGGTACTCGGCGTAGGGCGGGTAGGCCTCGACGGCGCGCTGCCACCAGACGTCGCGCTCGGCGCCACTCAGCTCACGCACCTGGGCATCGAACGGCTCGGGCCCGTCCTGGATCACGACGGCCTTCGGGTCCGCCGTCAGGTTGTGGTACCAGACCGGGTGCTTGGGCGCGCCGCCCTTCGACGCGACCAGGGCGTACTCGCCGTCGTGCTCGACCCGCATCAGCGCGAACTTGCGGATGAGGCCGCTCTTGTTGCCGCGTGTCGTGATGATGATGATCGGCAATCCGGTGTCGAGCAGGGTGTTGGCCTCGCGGCCGCCCGACGCCTCATACGCCTCGACCTGCTCGCGCACCCATTGCGACGGGCTGGGCTGGTACTCACCTTGAAGGGGCATGGGTGCACGTTATGGCTCGGCCGCGCCGTTGCCACCGGACTCGGTACGTTGGCGCGTCGTGGACTGGACTCTGGAAGTCGTCATCCTGCCGGTGAGCGACATCGACGCGTCGATCGCCTTCTACCGCGACAAGGTCGGGTTCGACCTCGACCACGACACGAAGACCGAGCACATGCACGTCGTGCAGCTCACCCCGCGGGGCTCGGGGTGCTCGATCGTCGTCGGCGACCTGCCCGCGCAGCGGGAGATGGCGCCCGGCTCGCTTCGCGGCCTGCAGCTCGTGGTGGCCGACGCTCGGGCCGCCCGTCAGGAGCTCGTCGATCGCGGCGTCGAGTGCAGCGAGATCCAGGTGTTCTCGCCCGACGACGGTGGGACGTTCTTCGGGTTCAGCGACCCCGATGGCAACACGTGGGCCGTCCAGGAGCTGAAGGTCCGGGCCGAGAAGCCGTTGATCCGGGTCGAGGATCGGGGCCGCTTCGGTGTCTGAGGTCAGCGCGCCGACAAGCACCGCGGCGACGGCGACAACGCCCGACGTGTTCCATTCCTCCAAGCCGCCGATCGCCGTCACAGACGAGAATGTCGACATGACGATCGACATCACGGCGACGCCGGTACACCTCGGCCGCGGTGGCGCCGCCCTTCCCGTCGAGGACTTCGAGTGGTCCGAGGGCAGGCTCCGTGCCTACGAGCAAGCAACCGCCTCCGACGGCCCGGACGGACGGATGGTGATGATGTTCCACACGGCCGGCTCCTGGACCATGTGGGAGCGTCATCCGCTCGGTGCCGAGGTCGTCATTGCGTGCACCGGCACCCATCGGTTCGTCCAGGAGCTCGACGGCGACGAACGGATCGTCGAGATCGGCCCCGCCCAGGCCTTGATCAATCCGCCCGGGGTGTGGCACACGGCCGACAGCGGCGAGGGCGGCTGGATCGTGACGATCACGCCCGGCCTCGGCACAGAGCACCGCCCGCGCTGACTACGGCGGGACGCGCCAGAATGGCGGCGCCATCTTCGCCGGCCGAGACGTCGACGTCGAGGTGTTCTGATCACCGGCGCCCGTAGGCGGCCAGGAACGCCCGCACGCCGCCGTCAGCGTACCGGTCGAGGTCGGCCGGCTCGAGCGGATGATCGCGGCCCAGCAACATCGCCTGGTTCATCGGAGCCGACATGATCAGCCAATTGAAATGGGTGGCGGCCAAGGATGGGTCGTCGATCTGGAGCAAGCCGCGCTCGGCGAGGCGTTCGAACGTGGCGGCCAGGGTGGCGACGGTGCGGGCCGCCCCACGCTCGTAGAAGGCCTGGCCCAGCTCCGGGAACCGTCCCCCCTCGGCGATGACCAGCCGGCGCAGCTGGAGCAGGCGCGGCTGCATCACGACGGCCAGCTGCCGCCGGGCCAGGTCGCGCAAGTCGGTCTCGAGATCGCGGCTGTCCCGCAGCTGGACGACCTCGTCGTGTACCGGGTCGCTGGCCTCGTTGACGATGGCGACCACGATCTCGACGAACAGTCGCTCCTTGTCCGCGAAGTGCTTGTAGACGGTCTGCTTCGAGACGCCGGCTCGGGCGGCGACCTGGTCCATGCTCGTGCCCGGATATCCCTGGCGCAGGAACAGCGTGGTGGCGGCGTCCATGATGGCCCGGCGCTTGCGGCCGGAGCGATCGGCGGCCACCGATGAGTTCTGCACAGTCATTCCGTCGGATAGTACTGGACGGTCTAGTTCTCAATCCGGAGGCCGTCATCGTGAAAGGAGCAGTCGATGTCACAGCATCCGTCGCTGGAACCGCGGGTCCTGCTCAGCGGTCTGGCCATGGTCGAGTCGCCCCGCTGGCACGAGAACCGTCTGTGGTTCTCCCACTGGGGCATGGAGGAATTCGTCGCCGTCGACCTCGAGGGCACCTCCGACGTCGTCGCCCCGGCCCCCCCGGACCTGGGCTGGGCGACGGACTGGCTACCCGACGGGCGGCGCCTCGTGACCGGTAGGGAGCTCATGCGGGAGGAGCCCGACGGGTCGCTCGTCAGGCACGCCGACCTGAGCAGTCTGACGGACTACGGCTGGAGCGAGATCGTCGTCGACGGTCGCGGCAACATCTACGTGAACAGCATCAACTTCAACTTCCTCGCCGAGGGCGTCACCGGGAAGGCGCCGGGGATCATCGCCCTGGTCCGTCCCGACGGATCCTTCGAGCAGGTGGCCGACCGGATCGCCTTCCCCAACGGCATGGTGGTCACGCCCGACAACTCCACGCTGATCGTGTCCGAGTCCTTCACCGGCACGCTGCTCGCCTTCGACATCGCCCCCGACGGCACCCTGTCGAACCGGCGGCCGTGGGCCACGGGCGTCGGTCCCGACGGCATCTGCCTCGACGCCGACGGCGCGATCTGGACGAGCACGGGCCCGCACACGTGCGGCCGGGTGCTCGAAGGTGGTCAGGTACTCGAGACGGTGGAGGTCGACCGGGACGTGTTCGCCTGCATGCTCGGAGGCCCGGACCGGCGCACGCTGTTCATGATGGTGGCTCAGTGGCGCGGGACGGACAAGGTCGACGAGGCGCTGGCCGCCCGCACCGGCCAGGTGCTCGTCGCCGACGCGCCGGCGCCTGGCATCGGCTGGCCGTGAGCCGACGCCCCCCTTTCTCGCCGACGTGACGGAAATCCATCCCACGGTGAAAAGCGTCACGTCGGCGGGGAGGGGGCGCTCAGCCGGGCGGGGCGAAGAACTCCAGCGCGATGCCATCCGGGTCCCGGAAGCTCACGCCCGAGCCGTAGGACGCGTCCTTGATCCCACCGTTCTCGATGCCGAGCTCGTCGAGCCGGCGGGCCCACTGCTCGAGCTCGGCGCGATCGGCGCAGCCGAAGGCGACGTGGTCGAGGCCGACTCGGTATTCGCTGAACTGCTCGGCCGGCGCCGCCGTTTTGTGCTGGTGCAATCCGATGAGATTGCCGTTGCCGAGCAGGTAGACGGTGTGGTGGAAGTCGGGGTCGGTGTCCTCGTCGAGCACCGGTTTGGCGTCGAGGAGCGCCTCGTACCAGGGCACGCTGACGGAGAGGTCGCGCACCGTGAGGGCGACGTGGGTGAGAGGCGGAAACGTCCTTGCCATGGATCCCTTTCCTTTGTCATAGGTACGGCTCGTGCCGCCTGGGCGGTAGACGACCAGGCGCGCGTCCGGAATGATGGCACTCGTGACAACTGTTGACGCGGCGCTCGAGGCGTGGGGCTCGTTCGACCGGGACAACCCCTTCCCGCTGTTCGCTGAAGTCCGCGGCCGAGGGGCCGTCCATGCCGTGACCCTGGCCGATGGTCACGAGGCCTGGCTGGTGGTCCGCCACGACGAGGCCCGAGCCGCGCTCAACGATCCTCGGCTCTCGAAGGACATGCACGCCGCCCTCGCCTTGAGCTCGGCCGTGGTCGCCGAGGGCCTGCCGGGGCCGGCGCTCGCTCGTCACATGTTGAACGTCGATCCTCCCGATCACACCCGGTTGCGCCGTCTCGTGGCGGTGGCGTTCTCGGTTCGTCGGATCGAGGCGCTGCGGCCGCGGATCCAGGCGATCGTCGACGACCTCCTCGACGCCATCGCCGCCCGGGGCCCCGACAGCCGGGTCGATCTCGTCGCCTCCTTCGCCTTCCCGCTGCCGTTCACCGTCATCTGTGAACTGCTCGGCGTGCCGGAACCGGACCGGGCCTCACTCGGTCGGGAGCTCACGGCGCTGCTGAGTCCGGTGGCGACTCCGGACGAGCACGAGCGGGCCAAGGCGGCCGCCGACGCGGTGGTGACGATGCTGGGTGCTCTCGTCGCGGCGAAACGGCACTCGCCCGGCGACGATCTCGTCTCCGCGCTGCTCGACGCCCGCGACGGCGACGAGCGGCTCACGGACCAAGAACTGCTCTCGACGATCTTCCAGTTGATCGTGGCGGGACACGACACGACCACGAGCCTGATCGGCAACAGCGTCGTCGCCCTCGTGCGCCACCCCGAGCAGCTGGCCGCGCTCCGTTCGGACCCGGGCAAGCTCCCGACCGCGGTGGAGGAGCTCCTCCGCTATGACGCGCCGGTGCCACATTCGACGTTCCGGTACGCGATCGAGCCCGTCGAGCTGGGCGGGACCGTCATCCCCGCCGGCGCCCAGGTCATCATCTCGCTGGCCGCCGCCGACCGTGACGAGCAGCGCTATGCCGAGCCCGAGCGGCTCGATCTCGATCGACCGAGCGTGCGTCATCTCGCCTTCGGTCACGGCATCCACTTCTGTCTCGGCGCGCCGTTGGCGCGCATCGAAGGCCAGCTGGCCCTGGGATCGCTGCTGCAGCGCTTCCCTCAGCTCCGGTTGGCGGTCGCGCCCGAAGACCTCCACTGGGGCCACGGCGATGGGCTGGTCCTGCGCGGCCTGACCGAGTTGCCCGTCATTCCGGGACCGGCCCGCGAACGGCCATAGCCGCGCTCGCTCGGCTACCGATTCCGGCGCAGGACGCTGCGCAACACGAGGAGCAGGACAACGGCGACGATCTGCCCTCCGACGATGATCCGGTTGACGTCGACGGCCGGCTGCCAGCGGACGCTGCCACCCTCGACGATGTACACACCCGCGGGCTTCGCGGTCACGCCGAAGCCGCCGCCTGAGCCCGAGCCGCTCGGCGGCTCTCCCGGCATGCCGCCTTCTCCTCGTCCACCCCCGGCGCCTCCTCTGATCGCGGCCGCCGGAATCACGGTCACCCCGTTGCGCTCATAGGGCTCACCGAAGACGCGCCTGACAGTGAGGGCGTCGGCGGCCTGATGCATCACCTCGTTCGGGTCCATGGTCGACCTCCTCGGAACGTGCCGTTGCGGCACCCCACCGGACTACCACGTCTGGTGAGCGTCGCGGCCCAAGTTCCTTCACGGAATGCGCATCCGCGACGCCCTGTGCACCGTTTCGGTGGCCACGGCGCCGCGGAACGATTCGGTGCAGTCGACGCCCACGCTGCGAAAACAGTCGCCCGGTTGGCATCGGTGAGTCGAAGTTCAAGGGAGGCACCGACCGCATCGTGGCGCAGATATTGAAGACGTTTCAACGCTTACGGACAACACTGAGCGCCGCGAATGAGTTGCCGAGCACATCCGACCTTAACGTTCGCATCCGATGGGGCCAGTCGGTCGTCGCCGTCCTGCAAACGGAGACGCCGGTCCCGGAGTCGCACCTCGAAAACCTCGCCTCCGGGGTGCAGCGTCAAGCGAAGGCGCCGCAACTCGCAGTGAATGTCGTCCGGCTGGAATCAGCGCAAGCTGCCATCGACGCGCGAGCGATTCTCGAAACCGCCGGGCGTCTCGTGTCGGGCACGTCGCGGCCATGACGTGAGAGTGCCACTGTGACCTCGAAGCAGCGCGATCTCGCCCGAGTGTGGGTTCGTGACGAGAACACAGGTCGTCGCTGTCCGCTCAAGCCAGAGTATCGAGGCGCCGGCTCTATTGCGACGGGGCAGGAAGGTTGGAGATCGACCGCTGCGGCGTGATCCGGAGGACAACGCGAC
>JBKOXV010000201.1:0-8267 GCA_046725105.1 bacterium
GGGACATACCCGGGTCGTTCTCGGACGCGACGGGGTTCGCCCGCCCCGCGGCGCAATCACCCTTTGAGGCAGAACCCCTCGTAGTTCTTGGCTTCGACGTCGAAGCAGATCTGCCGGTAGACGTCGAATCCGCCGACGAACGGCATGAACACCCGCGGCTTACCCGGCACGTTGGCGCCGATCCACCACGAGTTCGCCCTCGGGAACAGCGTCGCGTCGGCGACTTCATTGACGCGCGCCACCCATGCGTCCTCGGCCTCGATCGTCGCCTCGATCGTGGTGAAACCGCGGCTGTCAAGGTGATCGATGCACCCGCCGATCCAGTCGACATGCTGCTCGATGCCCATGATCATGTTCATCAGGACCGAGGGACTTCCCGGACCGGTGATGATGAACAGGTTCGGGAACCCGTTGACACCCAGGCCGAGGTAGGTGCGCGGCCCCGCCGCCCACTTGTCGCGGAGCTTTGTGCCCCGTGCGCCGACGATGTCGACATTGAGCAGGGGGCCGGTCATCGCGTCGAAGCCCGTAGCGAACACGATCACGTCGAGCTCGTACTGGTCGTCCTGGGTCCGGATTCCTGTCTCGGTCATTTCGACGATCGGCGACGACTGAACGTCGACCAGCGTCACGTTGTCCCGATTGAACGTGGCGAAGTAGCCGGTGTCCAGGCAAGGACGCTTGGTTCCGAACGGGTAGCTGCGTGGTGACAGCAACTCGGCGATCTCCGGCTCAGCGACGATGTCGCGGATGCGAGCGCGGAAGAACTCGGCGGCCGTCTCGTTGGCCCGTTCGTCGACCAACAAGTCGTTGTAGGTGGAGCCCATCGAGTACAGCAGACCACTGTCCCACGCTTTGCGATACGTCGCCTCACGTTCGGCATCGCCGACGCTCAGCGCCGACGCTCGAGGCCGCTCATAGGGCGCCCCCGTCCGCGTGTTGCGCGTCCATTCCCGGTATGCCGCATAGTGCGCCTTGCGGTCGGCGATGAACGCCGGATCGAGCGGCGCGTTTCGCGCCGGCATCGTGAAGTTCGGCGTGCGCTGGAAGACGAAGAGATGCGCGGCCTGCTCGGCGATCAGGGGGATCGACTGGATCCCGGATGAGCCGGTGCCGATCACGCCTACTCGTTGGCCGGTGAAGTCGACCCCCTCGTGAGGCCAGCGGCCCGTGTGAAACGTCGGACCGGCGAAGCGGTCGATGCCCTCGACCTCGGGGTCCTTGGTGGTCGACAGGCATCCCGATGCCATCACCAGGAACCGAGCCGACGTGTGGTGACCGCGATCGGTCGACACGTCCCACCGGCGCTGCTCGTCATTCCAATGAGACGCCGTGACGCGCGTGTTGAATCGGATGTCCCGCCGCAAGTCGTACCGATCGGCGACGTGATTCGCGTACGCCAAGATCTCCGGTTGGGTGGCGTAGCGCTCGCTCCATTCCCATTCCTGCTGCAGGGCTTCGTCGAACGAGTAGGAGTAGTCCATCGACTCGACGTCACAGCGGGCGCCGGGATACCGGTTCCACCACCAGGTGCCGCCCACGTCCGAGGCCGCCTCGTACACGACTGCTGTGAGACCCGACTCGCGTGCCCGAACCAGCATGCGCATGCCGGCGAAGCCGGCGCCAACGATCACGACATCGGCCAACTCGGGCTCAGACATCACGTTCTCCTCTTGACGGCGGAATACAGTACACTGATTATCGACGTCTTGCAACGTGTCGGTCAACGCTCGGAGGACCACCCTGAACCTCCATCACTCCAACTGGGCTGGCGATGTCCTCGCCTTGGCCTCGAGGAAGCAACGCCGCCGGCTCCGATTGAGCTACTCGGCCCGTCCACGAGGAGGATCGCTGTGAGCATCGTCCAACGGAGTTTTTGTCGCGTGTGCACCGCGTGCTGCGGCACACTCGTCACGACTGACGGTGACCGTGTTGTCAAGGTCGTGGGTGACCCCGATCATCCGATCTCGCGCGGCTACACGTGCCCAAAGGGCCGCGCCGCGGCGGAGCTGCACGACCGCCCCGACAGGATCAACGAGCCAATGATCCGACGCGGGGCCGAACTCGTTCCGGCCACCTGGGACGAAGCCCTCGACGACATTGCAAACCAGTTGCTCGCGATCCGCGACGAGCACGGCACCGACTCGATCGCCCTGTACCAAGGGACCCAGAGCTACTACGACGCTGGCTCGTTGGTCGTCCCGCCTGCATTCCTCGGCCAGCTTGGGACGAAGAGCTATTACACCAGCTCGTCAGTCGATTGCCCGGGCAAATTCTTGGTCCAGGAAATGGTGACCGGGCTGTGGCGCCTCTTTCCGGCGGTCGACCACGAGGCGGTCAAGCTCCTCGTCTACATCGGCACCAACCCGGTGGTGTCGCACGGTCAGTTCAGCCAGCTTCCGGATCCCGTCACGAGGATTCGCACCATCGTGCAACGTGGTGAGGTCTGGGTCATCGACACTCGCCGTACCGAAACGGCGCGCCTCGCGACGCGCTACCTGGCGCCGCGTGTGGGCACCGACTACGCCATTCTCGGTTTCCTCGTGCGCGAGATCCTTCGCGACCGTGCCGACCATGATTACATTCGCGATCACGTCAGCGGTCTCGACGAGTTGACACGGGCGGTCGAGCGATTCGATCTCGACACCGCGGTGCGCATCTCCGGCGTCGAAGCATCCGATCTCACGGGCCTCGTCGCCTCGATTCGCCGGTTTGGCCATGTGGTGGTCGAGACCGGGACCGGTGTCACCATGGCGGCGGGCGCCAACCTCACCGAGTGGCTGAAGTGGGCGCTCGAGGCCATCACCGGCACGCTCGACCACGAGGGCTCTGGCCGCTGGTTCAACCCTGGCTGGATGTCGCCGGCGCCATCCGCCCCGTTCGTCACGACCGACGGCACCCCAGCGCCGGGGCCGCCGAGTCGCCCCGAGGTTCCACGCCGGTGGAATCAGTACCCGTGCTCGGTGATGGCGGACGAGATCGAGGGCCGCCACGTGCGCGCGCTGCTCGTGCTCGGTGGCAATCCGATCGTGGCGATTCCGGACACGGCCCGGATGAGGGCGGCGCTCCGCTCGCTCGACCTGCTCGTCGCGTGGGATGTCGTTCCGACGGCGACGACGGAACTCGCTACGCACGTGCTCCCGTGTGTCGACTGGTTCGAGCGCCCCGACGTCATCGGTGCGACCTCGACCGCGCAGCCCGCCGTCTTCTCCCAGTACACCAAGGCCCTCGTGCCGCCCAGCGCCGAGCGCAAGCCGCTGTGGTGGAGCTTCGCCCAGCTTGGTCGGCGCATGCGAATAGAGGCGATGCCGGCTGGCCTCGACCCCGATACCGCGACCGACGACGACGTTCTCGCGACGGTCACCGGCCAAGCCCGTATCTCTCTCGACGAGCTCCGCGCCGCCGACGGCCCGGTTGTCGTGGCCGGTGCCGAGTACGGCTGGGTCCGCCGATGGGTGCTGCCACAGGGCCGCTTTCAGCTCGCGCCCGAGCCGCTCCTCGAGCAGCTCCGGACGTTCGAACCACCCGACGGACTGCTGCTCCAGAACCGCAGGCAGCTGCGGCACACCAACTCGACGCTCGCCGATTCGCAGGACCGGCGCGACCGCCCGACCGTCCATCTCCACCCGACCGACGCGGCGGATGCGGGCGTTTCGAACGCCCAGCTCGTGCGCGTGACGAGCGCCACCGGATCGATCGTGGCCACGGCCCAGGTGAACGGCGACATCCGCCGCGGAGCAGTGTCGATACCGCACGGGTTCGCCGACGCGAACGTCGGGTTCCTCACGACCACGCGCACGGATGTCGACCCCCTCACGGGCATGGTGTTGCTCGTCGGCGTCCCCGTGAAGGTCGAACCGGTATCCATCTGACCGACGTCTACGTCAGGACTTCGTCGTCCGAGAGTGTGGCCCCGCTCGCCATCACGGCGGCTGGCGCCGACCCGTTCTGCCATCCTGTCCGCCGCTGCCCGGTTCGGGGGACGCGGACGGGGATGCGCTCGACGTCGGAGGCGTGATGCTCGGTGAGGTGGAGTCGTCGGCGGACGGCCTCCCGGGCGATGCCGCGCGTGTGGGGGGGTCGCGGTAGAGGACGAAGTTCGAGTTGGCGGCAAGGATGATGCCGTGGAGTTCGAACGTCAGCTGACGGGCGTCGCCGGGATGGGCAGCTCCAGACCGATGCCAGGCGCGGCCGCATGCGCGCCGTCGGCGCGGAATGCAGTGTGGCCCGCAACGGCGCCTAACGCCGTCGTGCCCGCCGCCGCCTGCATGAAGCGGCGACGGGTCAGGAGTGACGCCGCGTGGGCGGCCCGCATGGCACGCCGACGCGCCGTCGTCTCGCTCTCGTCGCAACGCTCGGGAGATGATCCGATCGATCCGCATCCTCCCGCTCCTCTCCCGTAGGGAGGGACCCCGTCGCTAGCGGTAGGCGTTCGCCTCAGTTGAGCACCTGTCAACGGCGATCCCGCGGCTCTCGTTCCCCGCCTACTGCGATGGTCGCGCCGCCCGTGAGCGGGCCCGGGGAGAGGAGCTCTCCGTGTCGTCGGTGGCCGGCTGGCTCGGGGTCGCTCGCGATGCCGTACGCCCCCGACGCCCCCGGACGACATCGACGAGCTCGTCCCTGAGCTCCTGTGACCGAAGGACGTGCTCGTCGAGTTCCTCCCAGCTCAGCTCCTCGAACGGGCCGACCGACCACCGCTTCATCTCTTCGAGGTCATCGCGGAGCGCAGCCGCCCCGTCCTTCACCTCGCCGTCGGCCACGAGGGCAAACAGGTAGTACGCGCCCATCGCCGACTCCTCCGCGTCCTCCAGCGACGCCGGCACGCCCGAGGTCGTCACCGAGTACCGCTGCGAGAGGCGGCTGCCGGCGAGGCGCTCGTACTCGTAGCGCGCCGCTGTTGACTTGACGATGAAGTCGGCGAAGGTCTGACGGAACAGCTCGTCCGCCTCGTCCAACCGACGCCACCGTCTACGGATCGCCTCGGTGATGAGCGTCGACACGAGTCCGATCGCTACCCCCGCGGCCAGCAGGCCGACCTCCTTCACGGCCGAACCTTAATGGTGGGCGGTCCCATGCCTGCGAAGGTGACGGGAACCGGCACAGGCGTGCGAAAGCGTCACCTCACCGGTCAGTCCCCGGCCAGAACAGAAGGCCGCCACGTCGCCGCCCCTGCATCGGTCGCGTCCGAGGCGGTCACCCGCGCATCCGCCCGGTCGGTCCCGACCGCGAGCCAGGGTGCGATGTTGTGTACGTAGTCCTTGAAGATGGCGACGAACGGCCATCCGGGTGCCACGGCGAAGGCGCCATGGCCGGCGGCGGTGATCGTGTGGCCGGCGGCGGTGACGTTCTTGCGTTCCACCTCGGGACGGTCGGCGACGAGCCCGCCGGCGGCCTTGGAGGCGGACAGCGCGGCGTCGGCCACCCCTTCGATGGCGCCCACGGCGGCTGCCGGGGAGGGCGGCGGTCGCCATCTCGTGACCCGTGTCCGACAGCAGGCTGCCCAGGCCGATGCCGACCACACTCGGATTGCGCAGCACGTGCGTCTCGGGCACCGGACGGGCCGAAGCTGGGTCAGACGCGGCGGCGCTCATCGAGTCACAGCATCGACGATCGACGCCCTCCGCAACCCACTGCAGGCCGCGAGGCGGTTCTCTCGCCGGCGTGCATCCGGACGCCGGCCGGGGCTGCTCGATTGTGGCGTTGCTGGGTCCTGGTCAGGGAGCGACCGACCGGTCCGACCCGGAGCGAGATCGAGCGTGGCGCCTGCCGAGCAGCTTGTCGAGGACTGCCGGGTCGCCGGGCCAGGCCTCCGCGAGCGCGGCTCGCGGGACGCGCCGGGCGGCGTAGCGCAGCGCCCATGCGACGACGAGGATGTCGTCAAGGGGCCCGATGATCGGGACGAACTCGGGGATGAGGTCGATCGGCGAGAGCACCCACACGCCGGCGAGCGCGACCGCCAGCTTGGCCCGGCGCGGCACTCTCGGATCGCGTCGCAGGCGACGGGCTGTGGTGACACATGCAGGGAGGAGGCCGGCCAGCTCTTTCAGCAGCCCGTCGGGCAGCCGCGCTGCCAGCAGAACGAGCAGTCCCCACGACGCCAGCAGCACAACGGCTGCGATCAACAGCCCTCGCACCATCGTTGCTGCCTCTCTCGTCTCCCGCTGCCTTCCACCGCGTCAGCGAGGCGCGTTCGGTGCGTTCACTGGCCTCACGGGCAGCATGGGCATTCGTTGCTCGGTGGGCAGCTCGGGCCGCACGGGCAATCGGGGCAGTCGCAGTAGGTCACGAGGTTCACCCCTTCCGGAAGTAAAGGCTTGGAACCGTCAAAGTATCGGTATTGACCGATGCATCTGTCAACACCGATAATTTGCCTCGGTCTGTCGCGCCCAGGAGCCGAATACTCATGGTCACGTCCACCGCTGTCGACATCCAGCTGGTCTCGAAGCTGTTCCGCGGGCTCGCCGAGCCGACGCGACTGGCGATCATCGCCGAGCTCGCCGAGGGTGAGACACGCGTCAGTGACCTCGTCGAGCGGCTGGGCGGAACGCAGGGCAACGTCTCGGGCCACCTCGCGTGTTTGAAGGACTGCGGCCTGGTGGCCGACCGGCGCGACGGACGTCAGGTCTTCTACCGCATCGCCGCCCCCCAAGTCGTCGCCGTCCTCCGCTCGGCCGAGGCGCTGCTCGCCATCGCAGGACATCAGGTGTCGCTCTGCCCGAACTACGAACTGCGGCCACTCCGGCCCCGATGAGCTCGCTGTGATCCGCTTGCCGGTGTCACTGCGCCGCCGCGGTCTGCTCCTGGAAGCGCTCACCATCACCTGGAACGTGATCGAAGCCGCCGTAGCGATCGGGGCCGGCGTCGCCGCGCGATCGATCGCGCTGGTCGGGTTCGGGTTCGACTCGACCATCGAGGGTTCGCCGCGTCGGTCGTCGTCTGGCAGGTCCGCGGCGAGCGGCGCGACGGCATCGACGAGGACCGCGAACGGCGAGCACTGCGGATGATCGCGATCACATTCTTCGTGCTCGCCGCCTACGTCACCGTCGAGGCTGGCCGGGACCGGCTCGCCGGGCAGAGGGCCGCCCACTCGCCGGTCGGGATCGTGTTCCGGTTCCCCCGGAGCCCCTCGTTGCGTCTCAGGGCGGCACCGCGTCACCACGTTGTTACCAGGAGACTTCAAACCTTCGGTCGTGCGCAGAGCCGTCCTCGGCCGGCCTGATCCCGTCGAAGCGGTGGCGTGGCGTACGTCTGATCGGCGAGTCGTGCGGTCAGGAGCGACGACGACCGGTGTGGTGCAGGTGACGCCGCACCGTGGGCCGAAGGCTACGGGTCCCCCGACCCCACTGACTCGGACGTGCCAGGTCGCCTCGATGTACCCCGCCGCCGGTCCGGTGCCTTGCGAATTCCGCAACGACCTCGGCACATATCGAATGGCGCCGTACCGTGCGGAGCATGCACGAACACGAACACGCCGAGCCGCGGTTCGGCGCGGCGGCGCAGGCCGCCGAGTGGGACGCGAAGTACAGCGAGCGCGAAATGGCGATGTGGAGCGGGCGGCCGAACGGGCGGCTCGTCGCCGAGGTCGCCGGCCTCACCCCGGGCCGGGCGCTCGACGTCGGCTGCGGCGAGGGCGCCGACGCGATCTGGCTCGCTCGGCGCGGCTGGACGGTCACCGCGATCGACATCTCCGATGTCGCCGTAGGCCGAGCGCGGGAGGCTGCCGAGCTGGCCGGCGCCGCGGTCGAGTGGGTCCGCGGCGACGCCCTCCAGACACCGTTCCGGTCCCGGTCGTTCGACCTCGTGTCGATCCAGTACCCGGCGCTGCCCAAGGCCGCCGGCGAGCCCGCCCTGCGGACGTTACTCGACAAGCTGCGCCCGGGCGGGTTGCTGCTCGCCGTCTACCACGACCTCGACCACGACCACCGCGAGCGCATGAAGTCGCAGGGCACCGACCCGGCGGACTACGTCGGTGCCGACGACCTCGGCCGGCTGCTCGGCGACGACTTCACGGTCGAGCTGCACGCGGTCGAGCCGCGCATCGACCCGCCGCCCGGCGCCCCGCACATCGCCGACGTCGTCCTGCGCGCTCGGCGTCGCTGACGGCGCGGCCGGGCGGTCTCCGTCAGGTGCCGACGTAGGCCGCGAGGTGCTCGCCGGTGAGGGTGGAGCGGGCGGCGACCAGGTCGGCGGGTGTGCCCTCGAAGACGATCCGGCCGCCGTCGTGGCCGGCGCCGGGGCCGAGGTCGATGATCCAGTCGGCGTGCGCC
>JBKOXV010000074.1:0-16739 GCA_046725105.1 bacterium
GTTTGGACCTGGGCATACAGGGATATCTGGAAGTTGCCGGCCGGCAGGATCTGTCCGAATAGATCCCCGGCCTTCTGGTTCTGAATTGTCATCTCGAAGCCCGCGTCCTTGAGCTGGCTCTGGAGCACCTGCTCCGTGAGCTCTCGGCGCTTGTTCCCAGCGGTGGACTGGATGACGAACGAAACCTTCGTGCCGCCTTTGGCCCAGATGCCATCAGCGCCCTTGGCGTAGCCCGCCCCCGTCATGATCGAGTTGACCTTGGCGGGATCAGGCTTGTAGTTGGCGTACGCCTCCTGGTTCGAGAATTCGGAAACGATGGACGGGTTCAGACTGTTGATGGCCTTCTTGACGCCGATGGCGCCAAACAGTCGGTTGACAATGGCGTCCCGGTCGATCGCGTAGCCGATGGCCTGTCGAACGGCGACGTCGTCGAACGGAGGCTTCGAGTTGTTGATCCAGAGCGCCTCGCTGCTACCGGTGTTGGCGTCGATGACGGACGTGACGCCCGTCAGTCCCGCATTGATCTGCTCGATGGCGTCAAGCTGTGGCTGTGGGCCGATGGCATCGACCTGCCCAGACTTGAACGCTTGGAACTCGGCCGCCGAATCGGTGAGGAACTTCATGACCACCTTGTCGACGAGCGGCTTCTTCCCCCAGTACTTGTCGTTCGGCACGAGGGTGAAGTCGACGCCCTTGTTCCAGCTCTCGAGCTTCCAAGGTCCAGCCGACCACATGTAGCCATCTTTCATGGCGGCGTTGCGGTCCTGACCCTGCAAGATGTGCGAGGGGTAGATGCCGTACTGCTGGAACATGCCCTTCCACGACGCGTAGGGCGTCGAGAACGTGAAGACGGCGGTGGTGGGATCCGTAGCATCGACGGACTCGACCTGGTTCCATCCGGTCGTGTCGTAGATGTCGTCGCCCGTCGTCACCTGTTCCCAGGTGTACTTGAAGTCGGCGGACGTGATGGGCTGCCCGTCAGACCAAACCGCCTGAGGGTTGATCTTGTACGTGACGACCTGCTTGGGGCTCGACACGACAGTCGGCTCGCCAGCGAGCACGTTGCTCGCCTTGTAGACCCACTTGTCACCTTGCTTGACGATGTCGAACGGGAACGGCATCGTCTGCACGCCGACGGCCCAATACCCCCAGCTGGACCCACCGCACGAGCCCATCCAGTCGAGGCAGTCCGGCTCCTGCTCGTTGCCGAGCGTGATGATGCCGCCCGTCTTCTGTGCACTTGTCGTTGCAGCGCCAGTCGTTGCGGCGCCGGCTGCTGTAGTGGTGGCGCCGCCGCCGGCAGTCGTGGTGTTCGTCGAGCTGCCGCTGTTGTCCCCGCCGCAGGCGGCGGCGATCATGGCAGCGCCGAGAAGCACGGCGGCCGCTTTGGCGGCCCCTGCAGTCCTTCTCAAACTTGTGACCTCCTGGGTTCGGGACGGTGGACGGGGAAGGGACGCGTCGGGCCGCCCGGACAACCCGCCGCACCGAAATCACCCCAACCAAACGTGGGGTCACGGAACTCACCCGGTCTGTGCCCGGCGCTGCTCCGCATCTCGCTCAACCGGCCAGTACCTCCCCTTTGACGAATGGCCGACGAACGGGGGAGCAACCTAGCAGAGGCGTTACCGACCGGTAGCGGATCGTTCATTACGGATACGTACCGGACTGATGACGCTCTTCCAAACACGGACTGCTCCCCTTGGCGCGCACACTACCCCTCTCGGGTGCCGGGAGATACGTCGGAGCGGGCGACAAATTCCCAGGTCAGGAGGGGCCGAGGCGCGCGATGCGCGCGAATTCGTCGGGGTCGAGGCTGGCCCCGCCGACGAGGGCTCCGTCGATGTCGGGTTGGGCCATCAGCTCGGCCACGTTGCCCGACTTGACAGATCCGCCGTATTGCACGCGAACGGCACCGGCGGCGTCCGTCCCGGCCAAGGTGGCGAGTTCGCCACGTATAGTGGCGCAGACGGCTTGGGCGTCCTCGGCGGTGGCCGTCCGGCCCGTTCCGATGGCCCAGATCGGCTCGTAAGCGATGACCACCGCGGCGATCTGTTCGGCCCGCCGCCCGGCGAGGGCGGCCCGCACCTGACCGACGACCTTGGCCTCGGTGTCGCCGGCCTCACGCTCGGCGAGCGTCTCCCCCACGCAGATGATCGGCGTCATGCCGTGCGCCTGGATCGCCGCCGCTTTCTTCGCCACCATCTCGTCGGTCTCGCCGAACAGCTCTCGCCGCTCGCTGTGCCCGCAGATCACGTACTGGACGTCGAGCTTGGCCAGGAAGGCCGGGGACACCTCGCCCGTGAAGGCACCCTTCTCCTCCCAGTGGCAGTGTTGAGCGCCGAGCGCCATCGGGATCTTCTCGCCGGCGAGGAGCGTCTGGATCGAGCGGATGTCGGTGAAGGGCGGGTGCACGCTGACGTCAGCGGTCCGGTAGTCGTCCTTGTCGAGGAGATAGCTGAGCTTCTGGACGAGCTGGATGGCCTCGAAGTGGTTGAGGTTCATTTTCCAATTGCCGCTGATGAGCGGCTTGCGCGCGTCACCCATGCCGGGCCGCGGCCTCGCGCAGCGCCCGGAGGCCGGGCAGGTCGCCCAGCTCGAGCAGCTCCAGTGACGCGCCGCCGCCCGTCGACACGTGGTCGACCTCGTCGGCCAGCCCGAACTCGGCCAGGGCCGCCGCCGAGTCGCCGCCCCCGACGACGGTGAAGGCGCGGCTGGCCGCCACCGCTTCCGCGACCGTGCGGGTGCCGGCGGCGAAACGGTCGTCTTCGAACAGCCCCATGGGGCCGTTCCAGAAGACGGTGCGGGCCTCGGTGACGAGGTCGGCGAAGGCCGCCGCCGTGCCGGGGCCGATGTCGAGGCCCTTCACGCCGCCGGGCAACGAGGTGCCGTAGGTGGCGACCGTGCCGTCGGGCGCGAGGCCGACGATGTCCTCCGGAAGATGGATGCGCGTCGGCCCAGCGAGCAGGCGCCGGCACTCGTCGACCTGGTCCGGCTCGAACAACGAGTCACCGACACTGGCCCCTTGGGCGGCGAGGAACGTGAAGCACATCCCGCCTCCGACGGCGAGGCCGTCGACGACCTTCATGAGGGCGTCGATGACCCCGATCTTGTCGCTCACCTTGGCCCCGCCGAGCACGGCGACGAAGGGTCGCTTCGGGTGCTCGCGCAGATCCGTGAGCACCTCGACCTCGTGTTGCAACAAGCGTCCTGCCGCCGACGGGAGCGTGCGCGCCGGTCCGACGATCGATGCGTGGGCCCGGTGGGCGGCGCCAAAGGCGTCGTCGACGTAGGCGTCCTGCCCGGCCACCAGTTCGGCGACGAACCGAGGATCGTCGGCCTCCTCACCGGGATCGAAGCGCAGGTTCTCCAGGAGGTCGACGCCGGGGGCCAGCTCCGCCAGGCGGGCCCGCACCGGCTCCATCGAGTAGCGGGGGTCGGGCTTGCCCTTGGGCCGGCCGAGGTGGCTGCACGCCGTCACGTGCGCGCCCTGCTCCTGCAACCACGTGATGGTGGGCAGGGCGGCCCGGATCCGGAAGTCGTCGGTGATACGGCCGTCTTCGATCGGGACGTTGAAGTCCGCTCGGAGGAGGACCCGCTGGCCCTCGAGGGGCAGCAGGTCCTCCAGGACGGGCAGCTTCATGCCTGGTGGGCCGACCCGATGAGCAGCGCTGCGTCGACGAGGCGGTTGGAGTAGCCCCACTCGTTGTCGTACCAGCCGAACACCTTCACCAGGGTCCCCTGGCTCATCGTGAGCTGGCTGTCGAAGATGCAGCTGTGCGGGTTCCCGACGATGTCGGTGGAGACGAGTGGCGCATCCGAGTACTCGACGATGCCCTTCAGTGGGCCGGATGCCGCCGCCTCCTGGTAGGCGGCGTTGATCTCCGTCACCGAGGCGGCCTTGGCGAGCACGGCGACGAAGTCGGTGATCGAGCCGTCGGGCACCGGCACGCGCAGCGAGTACCCGTCGAGCTTGCCCTTCATCGCTTCCAGGACGAGGCCGGTGGCTCGGGCCGCGCCGGTCGACGTCGGCACGATGTTGATGGCGGCCGCCCGCGCCCGCCGGAGGTCCTTGTGCGGCCCGTCGACGAGCATCTGGTCGCCGGTGTAGGCGTGGATGGTGGTCATGAGGCCGTGCTCGACCCCGAAGGCGTCGTCGAGCACCTTCACCAGCGGCACGAAGCAGTTTGTGGTGCAGGACGCGCAGGAGACGACCTTGTCAGTGGCGGGCTGGAAGGAGCTTTCGTTGACGCCCATCACGATGGTGGCGTCGGCGCCGTTGGCGGGAGCCGACACGAGCACGTAGGGCGCGCCGGCGTCGAGATGGACCGCCGCTTTGGCCCGGTCGGTGAACAGACCCGTCGACTCCACGACCACGTCGACGCCGAGGTCACTCCAGGGAAGCTCCTTGGGGTCGCGCACCTGGAGCACCTTGATGGTGTCTCCGGCGACGTAGATGCCTTCGTCGACGACCTTGACATCGTCCGGAAGGCGACCCAGGACCGAGTCGTACTTCAGGAGATGGGCCATCGTGTCGATCGAGCCCAGGTCGTTCACGGCGACGAAGTCAATGTCGGCGCCGACCTGCTTCGCGGCGCGGAAGAAGTTCCGGCCGATGCGTCCGAAGCCGTTGATGCCCACGCGAACCGTCATGTCGGATCCTTTCCCTTCGGACTCGCGACCCTACCTGCGACGAGCGTCAACCTCGGCGGTCGATGTCGCGGTGCTGGACCCGGGGCTCGTACCCCTTTCGCCGCAGATGGCGGGCCAGTTCCTCGGCCAGCACCACCGACCGGTGGCGGCCACCGGTGCATCCGATGCCGACCGTCAGGTAGCTCTTGCCCTCGGCCACGAAGGCGGGCAGCAGGAGGTCGAAGAGGTCGTCGAGCTTCTCGAGAAAGGCGCCCGTGGCCGGCTGGGAGAGCACGAACTCGCGGACCGGCTCCTCGAGGCCGGTGCAGTCGCGCAGGCGCTCGACCCAGTAGGGGTTGGGCAGGAAGCGGCAGTCGAGCACGATGTCCACGTCGAGGGGAAGACCGTGCTTGTAACCGAACGATGTGATCGTCGTCTGCATGCCGGCCGCCGGCGACTCGATGCCGAAGAGATCGACGAGCCGCGACTTCAGCTGGTGCACGTTCAGGTCGGTGCTGTCGATGACGACGTCGGCCTCGCCCTTCACCGGCTCGAGGAGCTCCCGCTCGTCGTGGATCGCATCGAGGACCGTGCGGCCGGCCTCGCCGAGAGGATGCTTGCGGCGCGTGCTGCCGTAGCGGCGGACGAGCTCGGCGTCGGACGCGTCGAGGAACAGCATGCGCACGCGGTGGCCGGCTCGGCGCAGGCGTCCCATCACGTCGATGATGTCGGCCTGGTGCGGGCCGCTGCCGACGACGAGCGCAAGGTGCTCGGCCGTCGAGCCGGGTGAGCCGCCGAGCTCGGCGACCTTCTCGATGAGCGCCGACGGCAGGTTGTCGACGACGAACCAACCCATGTCCTCGAGGTTGTCGGCGGCCTGCGAACGACCGGCGCCCGACAGCCCCGCGATCACGAGGATGTCTGTCATCCCTGGTCAGGGTACCGAAGAGAGGTGAACTTCAGGTTGCCTTTCGGACACGGAGATACAGAAGTCGCGGGATCGTTGCGGCGGCGGCGTACTCGTGGGCGCGGGCCAGGAAGCCCGGCGGCGGCGCCGGTTCCTCCATCCGCTCGACGAGGAGCCTGTGGGCGGCCAGCGCGTTGACGTAGCGGCTGAGAGGACGGTGGATGAACGGGATGAAGACGCCCGCCTCGACCTGCTCGACCGTCTCGTCCTCGACGAGGTAGGGGCCGATCCGCCAGTACTGCTCGGGCGGATCGAGGACCTGGTCGTCGATCCATCCACTCCCTGGCGTCTGGAGCAGGGGATGGTTCAGGAAGAAGCAGAACCATCCCCCCGGCCGCAGCACCCGGGCCACTTCGGCGACGGCCTCGTCGACGGCGCGGATGTGCTCGAAGACCAGGCAGGCCACGACGGCGTCGAAGGCGCCGGCCCGGAACGGCAGGGCGGCGGCGTCCGACCGGGCGTACACGGGGCCGTCGGCCCGCTGCTGCGCCACCACGACCTGGGCCCAGGTGGGATCGACGCCGACCACCACGCTGGCGCCGGCGGCCGCCGCCAGTCGGGCGACCTGCCCCTCGCCGCAGCCGACGTCGAGCACCCGGTCCGCCCCCGCCAGCTCCTCGACCGCCAGCGGGAGGATCTGCTCCTCGTACTCGGGGTCGGCGCCGGCGGTGAACCCGGCCTGCCACCAGCCGGCCTGCTGCTCCCAC
The DNA here is from genome assembly GCA_046725105.1 of bacterium. GTDB lineage: Bacteria > Actinomycetota > Acidimicrobiia > Acidimicrobiales > Ilumatobacteraceae > DASXAI01. Next base: position 6,304 of record JBKOXV010000074.1, read on the forward strand.
AGGTCCTCAGCCACGCCGGCTCCCATTTGGTGCGCGAAAGGGGTCGTATACACCCGAAAAGCGCGTCAGAACGCAGAGGTAGTCAGCCGCGGCCATTGCCGTGGACCTTGGCGTAGACGGCCTCGGCGACGGCGTCGGGGAGCCAGGTGAGCTCCTTCAGCTCCTCGAGGGAGGCCCGGCGGACGGCGTTGACCCCGCCGAGCTCCTTCACGAGGCGCTTCTTGCGGGTCGGCCCGAGGCCGGAGACGTCGTCGAGCACGCTCTTGGTCATCCGCTTGCCTCGCAGCTCCCGGTGGAAGGTGTTGGCGAAGCGGTGGGCCTCGTCACGGATCCGCTGCAGCAGGAACAGCGCCTCCGACTGCCGCGGGATGCCGACCGGGTCGGCCTGCCCCGGCACGTACACCTCCTCGAACCGCTTGGCGAGCGACGCCACGGGGATCTCGTCCTCCAGGCCGAGCTCGTGCACGACCCGCTCGGCCACGTTGAGTTGGCCCTTGCCGCCGTCGACGAGGAGCAGCTGGGGCGGGTAGGCGAACTTGCCGCCCCCGCGCTCGGTGACCGGACGGTCCCGCTCCTGCAGGTAGGCGCTGAGCCGACGGGTGAGGACCTCCTCCATGGCGGCGTAGTCGTCGTTGCCGTCGACGCCTTTGACCTTGAAGCGTCGGTACTCACCCTTGCGCGGCAAGCCATCCTCCACGACCACCATCGAGCCGACGTAGTCGGTGCCCTGGATGTGCGCCATGTCGTAACACTCGATCCGCAGTGGCGCCTCGGGCAGCCCCAGCGCGTCCTGCAGCTCGTTCAACGCCCGGGCCCGGGAGTTGTGGTCGGCGGCGCGCCGGAGCCGGTGGCGCGTGAACTCCTCCTTGGCGTTGCGAGTGACGGTCTCGTGCAGCTCACGCTTGTCGCCCCGCTGTGGCACCCGCACCTGCACCCGCGACCCGCGCATCTGCGAGAGCCACTCCTCGTACACGTCGACCTGTTCCGGCACGGCCGGTACGAGGACCTGCTTGGGCACGCCCAGGGCCGGCTCGTCGCCGTACAGCTGCTCGAGGATGCGCGCCACCAGGCCGCCCGGCGTGAGGTCCTCCACCTTGTCGACGATGAAGCCCTTGCGCCCGACGACCCGGCCCTTGCGCACGTAGAAGATCTGGACGGCCGCCTCGAGCTCGTCCTCGGTGATGCCGATCACGTCGATGTCCTCGTTGCGCTCGGCCACCATCTGCTGGCGCTCGATGGCCTTGCGCACCGCCGTGAGCCGGTCGCGGAGCCGGGCCGCCCGCTCGTACTCGAGGGCGTCAGCCGCCTCTCTCATCTCCCGCTCGAGGCGCCGGACGATGGTGTCGGTCTCGCCGTCGAGGAACGACAGGAGCTCCCCCACCAGGAGCTTGTAGCGCTCGGGATCGATCTCGCCCACGCACGGGCCCGAGCACTTCTCGATGTGGAACAGCAGGCAGGGCCGGCCGAGCCGGTGGTGCTGGTTGAACTTCTGCGGTGAGCAGGTCCGGATAGGGAAGGTTCGCAGCAGCAGGTCGAGCGTGTCCCGGATGGCGTAGGCGTGACCGTAGGGGCCGAAGTAGCGGACGCCCTTGCGCTTGCGGCCTCGCATCACCATGGCCCGGGGCCACTCCTCGTCGAGGGTGACCGCCAGGAACGGGTAGCTCTTGTCGTCCCGCAGGCGCACGTTGAAGCGCGGCTTGTGCTGCTTGATGAGGCTGTTCTCGAGCAGGAGCGCCTCGACCTCGTTGCGCACCTGGATCCACTCGACGGTCTCCGCCGTGGCCACCATCTGGGCGGTTCGGGGATGGAGGGTGGACGGGTCGGCGAAGTAGTTCGACAGGCGCTGGCGAAGGCTGGCGGCCTTGCCGACGTACACGACCCGCCCCTCGGCGTCCTTGAACTGGTAGGAGCCGGGAGCGTCGGGAATCGTTCCGGTCGGCGGGCGCTGCACCACGAGGGTGATGGTACGGCCGGCTCGCCCGTATGCTGACGGTTGACGCCCCTGGCACCGGCGCCCATATCACGCCCTGGGGACGCCATCCCCGTGGAGCAGGCCAGGCTGCCTCCACCGTCCGCACCGGGGCGCCTCCCAAGGAGGACCACAACCCATGCTCCGCCTGCAGACCCCGCTCGCCGAGCGTTATGTCGACGCACCCCCGGACGAGCTGGCCGACCGCATCGCCGCCGCCAAGGCCGCCCTGGGCCCTCGCGTCTTCGTCCTGGGCCATCACTACCAGCGCGACGAGGTGATGCGGTGGGCCGACGCCCGAGGCGACTCGTTCCGGCTCTCGGTGATCGCCAAGGAGCATGACGAGGCCGAATTCATCATTTTCTGCGGCGTCCACTTCATGGCCGAGTCGGCCGACGTCCTCACCGGACCCGATCAGAAAGTGATCCTGCCCGACCTCAACGCCGGTTGCTCGATGGCCGACATGGCCGACCTCGAGTCCGTCGAGGAGGCGTGGGAAGCCCTGGCGACCGTCATCGACGTCGAGACGCTCGTGCCGATCACCTACATGAACTCGTCGGCGGCGCTCAAGGCCTTCGTCGGCCGCCACGGCGGTGCCGTGTGCACCTCCTCGAACGCCCGGGCCGTGCTCGAGTGGGCGTTCCGGCCGAAGACCGACGGGGGCGCCGGCGGGGAGCGGGTGCTGTTCTTCCCCGACCAGCACCTCGGCCGCAACACCGGCCTCGCCATGGGCTACTCGCTCGACGACATGCGGGTGTGGAGCCCGCGCCTCGAGTTGGGCGGCCTGAGCGAAGCCGAGACCAAGGCGGCCACGTTCCTCCTGTGGAAGGGCCACTGCTCCGTGCACCAGCGGTTCCGGCCCGAGCACGCCGAGGCCTTCCGGGCCGAGCACCCCGACGGCATCGTGGTGGTGCACCCCGAGTGCGCCCACGAGGTGTGCGCCCTGGCCGACCAGGTCGGCTCCACCGACTACATCATCCGTGCCGTGCAGGCGGCGCCAGAGGGGTCGGTGATCGGTGTCGGCACCGAGATCCACCTCGTGCAGCGGCTCGCCGCAGAGACGCCGGGCAAGACGATCGTGTCGCTCGACCCGCTCATCTGCCCGTGCTCGACGATGTTCCGGATCGACGCCGCCCACCTGTGCTGGACCCTCGAGCGTCTCGTCGACGGCGAGGTGGTGAACCAGATCACCGTCGACCCCGAGACGGCCGAGTGGGCCCGCGTCGCCCTCGACCGGATGCTGACGATCACCTAGCCAGCACAGGCGCCAGGAAGCGGCCGGTGTAGCTGGCCGGGACGGTGACGATGTGCTCGGGCGAGCCCTCGGCCACGATCGCGCCGCCGCCCGAGCCGCCGTCGGGCCCGAGATCGATGACCCAGTCGGCCGTCTTGACGACGTCGAGGTTGTGCTCGATGACGAGCACCGTGTTCCCCTGGTCGACGAGGCGCGACAGCACGGTGAGCAACCGGCGCACGTCCTCGAAGTGCAGCCCGGTGGTGGGCTCGTCGAGGAGGTAGATGGTGTGCCCCGTGGACCGCTTGGCCAGCTCCGACGAGAGCTTCACCCGCTGCGCTTCGCCGCCCGACAGCGTGGTGGCCGGCTGGCCGAGCCGCACGTAGCCGAGGCCGACGTCGACCAGCGTCTGCATGTGCCGAGCGATCACCGGCTGGTTCGAGAAGAACTCGAGGGCGTCCTCGCACGGCAGATCGAGGACCTCGGCGATGTTCTTGCCCTTGAACTCGATGTCGAGCGTGTCGCGGTTGTACCGGGCGCCTTTGCACACCTCGCACGGCACGTACACGTCGGGCAGGAAGTGCATCTCGATCTTGATGGTGCCGTCGCCGGCGCACGCCTCACATCGCCCGCCGCTGACGTTGAACGAGAAACGGCCCGGTAGGTAGCCCCGCACTTTGGCCTCCTGGGTGGAGGCGAACAGCTTGCGGATGTGATCGAACACGCCCGTGTACGTGGCCGGGTTGGAGCGCGGCGTGCGCCCGATCGGTGACTGGTCGATGTCGATCACCTTGTCGAGCAGCTCGATGCCCTCGACGGTGCGGTGGCGGCCGGGCGCCATCTTGGACTTGTAGATCTTCTGCATGAGCGCGGGCAGGAGGATGTCCTGCACGAGCGACGACTTGCCCGACCCCGACACCCCCGTGACGCAGACGAAGCATCCCAACGGAAGGCCGACGTCGATGTCACGCAGGTTGTGCTCGCGGGCACCCCGGATCGTCAGCCAGTCGAGGCCCGGGACCCGGCGCTGCTTCGGCACCGGGATGGTCCGCTTCCCGGTGAGGTACTGCGCGGTGACCGAGTCCTTGGTCTTCAGCAGGCCCGGGACGGGACCGGAGTAGACGACCTCGCCACCGTGCTCACCGGCGCCGGGACCGATGTCGACCACCCAGTCGGCCACGCGGATCGTGTCCTCGTCGTGCTCGACGACGAGCACCGTGTTGCCCAGGTCGCGCAACCGGTTGAGCGTGTCGATGAGCCGGTGGTTGTCGCGCTGGTGCAGACCGATCGACGGCTCGTCGAGCACGTACAGGACGCCCACCAGCCCCGAGCCGATCTGCGAGGCCAGCCGGATGCGCTGCGCCTCGCCACCGGCCAGGGTGGCGGCCGAGCGGGACAGGGTGAGGTAGTCGAGCCCGACGTCGAGCAGGAAGCTCATCCGGGCGTTGATCTCCTTGATGACGCGTTCGGCGATGATCTTCTCGCGCTCGTTCAGCTCGAGCCCGGCGAGGAACTTGGCCGACTCACCGATCGAGAGATCGCACACCTCCGAGATGTTGCGATCGCCGATGGTGACGGCCAGGGTGGCCGGCCGCAGGCGGGCGCCACCGCACGCCGGGCAGGGCACCTCGCGCATGTAGCCCTCGATCTGCTCCCGGCTCCAGTCCGACTCGGCGTCGCTGTGGCGCCGCTGGAGGAACGGGATGATGCCCTCGTAGGACGTGGAGTACTGGCGCTGGCGGCCGTAGCGGTTCTTGTACTTGACGGTGACCTGCCCCTTGGTGCCGTACAGCAGCACGTTTTGTTGGGCCTTGGTGAGCTTGCTCCACGGTTTGCCCATGTCGATGCCGTTGGCGTCGGCGACGGCTTCGAGCATGCGGGTGAAGTACTGCGTGCGCGCCGTGCTCCACGGGCCGATGGCGCCCTCGGCGATCGACAGGTCGGGATTCGGCACGACCAGGTCGGGGTCGACCTCGAACTTGGTGCCCAACCCGTCGCACGTCTCGCAGGCGCCGTACGGCGAGTTGAACGAGAAGTTCCGGGGGGCCAGCTCCTCGTAGGACTCGTGGCCGATCGGGCACGCCAGGTGCTGGCTGAACGTGAGCGTCTCGGCCGGGGTGCTCTCGCCCTCCCGGGGCACGAGCTCGATCTCGACGACGCCTTCGGCCAACCGCAGCGCCGTCTCCACCGAGTCGGTGAGCCGCCGTTGGATGCCGTCGCGCTTCACGAGCCGGTCGACGACGATCTCGATGGTGTGCTGCTCGTAGCGGGCCAGCCGCTCCCCCGACTTGAGGAAGTCGGCGATGTCCTGGGTGTCGCCGTCGATGCGCGCCCGGACGTAACCCTCGGCCTGGAGGTCTTCGAGCAGCGTCTCGTACTCGCCCTTGCGGCCTCGCACCACCGGCGCCAGCACCTGGAACCGGGTGCCGTCGGCCAGCTGGGCGAGCCGGTCGACGATCTGCTGGGGCGTCTGGCGCTCGAGCCGGACGCCGTGCTCCGGGCAGTGGGGGACCCCGATGCGGGCGTACAGCAGGCGCAGGTAGTCGTAGACCTCTGTGATGGTGCCGACCGTCGACCGGGGGTTGCGGGACGCCGACTTCTGGTCGATTGAGATGGCCGGCGACAGGCCCTCGATGAACTCGACGTCGGGCTTGTCCATCTGGCCGAGGAACTGGCGGGCGTAGGCCGACAGCGACTCCACGTAGCGGCGCTGGCCCTCGGCGTAGATGGTGTCGAAGGCCAGGCTCGACTTCCCCGACCCGGACAGCCCGGTCAGCACGATGAGCCGGTCGCGCGGGAGCTCGACGCTGATGTTCTTCAAGTTGTGCTCGCGCGCTCCCCTGACGACGAGCGTGTCCGACGACGGCATCAGTCCGAGGGTATAGGCGACGCTGGCCAAATCACAGGGGTGATGTTAGCGACCTCGACGAACGGGTGTTCGACCCCCTAGACGCCTGCTTCGCGCAGCTCGCGCTTGAGCTCGTTGACCTCGTCGCGCAGCCGGGCGGCGTACTCGAAACGCAGTTCGGCGGCGGCCTCGTGCATCTCCTCCTCCAGCGTCTGGATGAGCCGGGCCAGCTCGGTCTGCGGCAGCTCGGCCAGCTCGGCCAGGCGCTTCTGGTCGCGCTCCCGCTGGCGGCGGCGCTCCCGGCCCGGCGTGGGCGCGGTGCCGTCGTCGGGCCGGAGCATCGACAGGATGTCGGTGACGGCCTTCCGGATCGTCTGCGGGTCGATGCCGTGCTCGGCGTTGTACGCCTGCTGCAGGCCGCGGCGCCGGTTGGTCTCGCTGATGGCCCGCCGCATCGAGTCGGTGACGCTGTCGGCGTACATCACGACCTGGCCGTCGACGTTGCGGGCGGCGCGGCCGATGGTCTGGATGAGCGAGGTCTCGCTGCGGAGGAAGCCCTCCTTGTCGGCGTCGAGGATGGCCACCAGCGACACCTCGGGCAGATCGAGGCCCTCCCGCAGCAGGTTGATGCCGACCAGGACGTCGAACTCGCCGAGCCTGAGGGCCCGCAGGATCTCGATGCGCTGGATGGTGTCGACCTCGCTGTGGAGGTACCGCACCCGGACGCCGAGCTCGAGCAGGTAGTCGGTGAGGTCTTCGGCCATCTTCTTGGTGAGGGTGGTGACCAGGACCCGGTCGCCTTTGGCGACGCGCTCGTTGATCTGCTCCATGAGGTCGTCGATCTGGCCCTTGGTGGGCCGCACCAGCACCTCGGGGTCGACCAGCCCGGTGGGGCGCACCACCTGCTCCACGACCTGGTTCGAGACCCGTAGCTCGTACTCGGCCGGCGTGGCCGAGAGGAACAAGCACTGGTGGATGCGCTCGAGCACCTCCTCGAACCGCAGGGGCCGGTTGTCGCGGGCGCTCGGGAGGCGGAACCCGTGGTCGACGAGGACGTCCTTCCGGCTGCGGTCGCCCTCGTACTGGCCGTGGAGCTGGGGCACGGCCTGGTGGCTCTCGTCGATGACGAGCAGGAAATCGTCGGGGAAGTAGTCGAGCAGGGTGAAGGGCGGCTCGCCGTGCGTGCGGCCGTCGATGTGCATCGAGTAGTTCTCGATGCCGTTGCAGTAGCCGACTTCCTGGATCATCTCGAGGTCGTACTGCGTGCGCATGCGGAGGCGCTGGGCCTCGAGCAGCTTGCCGTGGGCCTCGAACCACGCCAGGCGCTCCTGCAGCTCGGCCTCGATGCCCACCACGGCCCGCTTCATCCGCTCGTCGCCGGCGACGTAGTGGGTGGCGGGGAACACCATGACCTCGCTGAGGTCGCGCAGCTGTTCCCCGGTGAGCGGATCGACCACGGTGAGCCGCTCGACGGTGTCGCCGAACATCTCGATGCGCAGCACCGTCTCCTCGTAGGCCGGGTGGACCTCGATGGTGTCGCCCCGCACCCGGAACTTGCCGCGCCCGAGCGTCATGTCGTTGCGGTCGTACTGGAGGTCGACGAGCTTGCGGAGGATGGAGCGCTGGTCGTAGTCGACGCCGGTGTGCAGCTCGACCAGGTTGCCCCGGTACTCCTCGGGGCTGCCCATGCCGTAGATGCAACTGACGCTGGCCACGACGATGACGTCGCGGCGGGTGAGGAGGGCCGCGGTGGCGCTGTGGCGCAACCGGTCGATCTCGTCGTTGATCGAGCTGTCCTTCTCGATGTAGGTGTCGCTCGACGGGATGTAGGCCTCGGGTTGGTAGTAGTCGTAGTAGCTGACGAAGTACTCGACCCGGTTGTTCGGGAAGAAGTCGCGGAACTCGTTGGCCAGCTGCGCCGCCAGGCTCTTGTTGGGGGCGAGGACGAGCGTGGGCTGCTGGACCCGCTCGATGGTCCACGCCACGGTGGCGCTCTTGCCCGAGCCGGTGATGCCGAGCAGCGTCTGGAACCGGTCGCCCCGCAGGATCCCCTCGGCCAGTTGGTCGATGGCCCGCGGCTGGTCCCCGGCCGGCTCGAATTGCGAGACGACTTCGAACGGCGCCATGACCCTTCAGCCTACCGGCCGAACGCCTGTTCTCTACCCTCTCTCGCCCGAAGTTGGACGTCACGGTGCCCTTTGAGGCACTCCCACGTCCAACTTCCTCTGGGAGACGGAGGCCACGACGAGAGGCACGACGTCACGCGGTCGCCTCGTGTGTTGGTGGCCGAGGTAGAGAACCTCCCAACCGCACGCCGCCAGGCGCAGGTCCCGATCCTCGTCCGCCGCCTCGGGCCCGTGGCCGAAGTGGAAGCGTCGGCTGTGGGCCTCGATGGCGAGCCGGACCGACGGCACGGCCAAGTCGACCCGAGCGACAAAGCGTCCGGCGTCGTCACGGACGGTGTACTGGCGGAGGAGAGGTGGGAAGCCGGGCGCGGCAAGGAGCTCCTCGACGAGCCGTTCCAGCCAGGAATCGGGCACCCGCACGCGGGCCGCCTCGACGAGAAGGCCAAGCAGCACGCCGGTCCCCGCCTGGCCGGGCCGATGCAGCCGTTCGGCCGTCTCGCGGCACCAGCGCGGGCTGACCCCGATCCGCCGCGCCGAATCGAGCGCTTTGAGAACGTCTCGCGTCGACGAGACGGAACCCAAGTCGGCGAGCGTTCGGGCAATGGTCGTTGCCGGGATCCCGTTGACGACCGTCACATCACACGGATCGAGGGCGGCGACCCGGTGAACGATCCCGGCCGACGTCGACCGGGTGCGATCTCCTCGAACGCTCACCTCGACGACGTCCGCATCGGAGCCATCGAGCTGGTGCAGTCGCGCCGCGGTCCGGTGCGACGCCGCTGCATCTCGTGTCGCCAGGGTCGCCACGGCCACTCGTTGCAGCCACGTCGCCGGCACCGCCGTCAGCACCAGCACACCGGGCGCCGGCTCAGCCAGCGCGCCGGTGTCGAGCCGCAGCCGGATCGCCTTCGCCGACACACCCACTGTCGCCGCCATCGACCGCGTGAACGCGCCGTGCCGCAGTCCCCCGAGTTGGCCCAAAGCCCGTTCGATCTCTGTGGATTTCACCCACGGGTGTGTGCGGGAGCCGGGCCGAATCGGAAGTTGGACCGGAAAGCGCCCCAAAGGGCGCTCAGGCGTCCAACTTCGCGGTGGGCGGCTCCGGCGGCAGGGACTGCATCCACTTCCAGGCGTCGTCGACCTGGGCGGCCAGCGCGGCCTCGTCTCCCGAGTTGTCGATGACGCGATCGGCCGCGGCGAGGCGCTGCTCCCGGGTGGCCTGACGGCCGATGCGGGCTCGCACGTCGGCTTCGTCCATGTTCCGGAAGCGCACCAGCCGATCGACGGCGACATCGATCGGGGTGTCGACCACCAGCAGCCCGGCCACCCGGTACCGGCCGCCCTCGACGAGCAGCGGGATATCGAGGATGACAATGTGATCGGTGGCCCGCTCGGCCTCGATCCGGCCGGCGATCTCGGCACCGACGGCCGGCCAGACGATGCCGTTGAGGTCGGCGAGGGCCGCCGGGTCGGTGAAGACGATGCCGGCCAGCCGGGCCCGGTCGAGCGAACCGTCAGGGGCCAGGACCCCCGGCCCGAATCGCTCCACGATGGCGGCCAGCACCGGCTGGCCGCGTTGCTGCAGCTCACGAGTGATGGCATCGGCGTCGACGACGACGGCGCCCTTGGCGGCGAGCAGCGCCGACACCGTCGATTTGCCCGAGCCGATGCCGCCCGTGAGGCCAACGAGGATCATCGAGCCGGGACAGTACCGAGGACCTAGCCTTTCGGGCGGTATGCCGAGTGCGCCGGAACCGGATCTCAGCCCCTTCGAGGCCCCTCGGCCGACGGCCGCCTCCTCGGACGGCCCCGAGGGCGCCGGCCCCGCCGCCAGCGCCGTCACCACGGACGAGCCCCGAATCGCGTGGCCGCTCGTCGAGCGGCGCCACCCGAAAGCCACGCTCCGCCCCGCCGGCCAGGACCGGCGGGCGGCCGAACCGGGCACGGCGGCGAGCCGCTACTCGTCGGCGGCTCCGCCACTGGCCGTGTTCCGGTGGGTGGCCATCGCCGTCGGCCTCGTCGTCGCCTGGCCGAACCTCAGCGCCACGAGCTATCGGCTGCTGATCGGGGCCGTGGTCCTGATCGCCTACGCCGCCTTCCGGACGGTCCGCCCCATTCCGTACACCGACGACCGCAGCCAAGCCGTCCCCATGCTGGCGGAGTTCGCGCTGGTGACGGCGGTGATCATGGTGACGGGCGCGTGGAGCTCGCCGTTCGTCTTCTCGCTCCTGCCCACGGCGATGCTGGCCGGCTTCAGCC
>JBKOXV010000209.1:0-6841 GCA_046725105.1 bacterium
CCGTTCTCCCGTTCGAGGTTGCCGTTCGCGTCGTAGTCGAGCGTGAAGACCGTCGCCCCCTGAGCGACGGTCTTCAGCCGGTTACTCGCTGTGTCGGTCCCAAAGGTTCGGCTCCAGCCCGCGCCTGACGTTCCGGAGTAGCCGGTGCTGACCAGGTTGGCGGCGGCGTCATAGTCGTACGTCTCCGTGTAGCGCTCGGTGAGATCCGGGGCGTTGTCCTGGTTAGGGACCGGATTACCCGCCTGGTAGGGCAGGCGGTAGCTGCCACACCCCGGTACGCGGGCCGATGCGCTGGGCGCCGTCGTCCCGACACACGCCCGCCCCGTCGCCCGGGTCAGCCGATACAACGGGTCGTAGTCGAAGTGTCGGGTGAGGCGATTGCGTCCCTCGGCGCTCCCGTCCACGCCCGAACTCGAGGTGCGGTCGTCGATGGTGACGACGTTTCCCGCGGGATCGTACGTGTATGTGAGCTCTTGGAGCGGCGCGCCCTGCCCCTGCCACGCCTCGCCGCCCGACGACGAATGCTGGAAGCGCTCGCTACGCAGTCGTGTGAGGCGGAACGTTGCCGGGTCGTACGCGTAGCGGGTCATGACGCCGCTGCCGAACGCAATGAGCACTCGCTGTCGCTTGGCGTTGCGCGCGATGTGCTCGACGTATGGCGAACCATCCAGCTCCATCCGCTCGAGCGTGCCGCTCGTGCCGTAGTGCAGGTTGAGCGTGGCCCGGTGCCCGCCCTGCTCCGCGGGATAGGTGAGCGTGCGGACGCGGTTGAGCGCGTCGTAGCTCATCGACGTGGTGTAGACGGTCGGGTCAAGGACCGAAGCGGCGTCGAGGGCACTCCAGTCAGCCGTCCAGCCACTCGCCAGTTCGGCATCGGCGGTGACGTGACGCGTCTTCTCGACTGGATTGCCCTTGAAGTCATAGCGGTCGAGTTGCACCAGACCGGCCTCGTCGTGGTGGCGGTGGACACGACCGAGGCAGTTCTGGCTCCGTTGCGCGACGCGATCGTTCGCGGGCTGGTTGGGGTCGCCGGCGTCGCCATATTCCAAGAGCTCACGCAACGTCAGCGGCCCCGAGGCGGCGTCGCGTGCCCACAGATGGGTCAGTCGGTTGAGGCGATCGTAGCCACGGAGGACGACGCTGCCCTTGCCGTCCCTGTATTCGATCGGGTTCGAGGCGGCGTCGAGCACAGTCGTTCGGAGTCCCGCGTCGATCGTATCGTTGCGCAGCGAACGGTTCGTCAGGTCGTACGCGTAGCGGAAAGCGGACCGTCCAAAGCTGTCTCGAACGGTGACGACGTTGCCGCGGACGTCGTACTCGGATCGGGTCACGAAGCAGTCGGATGACTTCGTTCCGTTGCGATCGATTCGGCACACAACCCGCCCGACGGCGTCAAGGACCGCGCTCGCCGGCGTGAAGCGATGCGCGACGGGCGCGGCCGCCGAGAGGTCGTTGGCGTCGTACGTGTAGCGCTCCCACGGCGTCGGCGACACAGTGGTCAGATCAGCTGGATCCGAGACCGTGCCGTGTACCAGCCGCTGCTCGGAGCCGTCGGGGTGTCGCGTGCGGACGAGCTCGCCACGGGGGTCGTAGAACAGCTCGGTGTGTTGGCCCCGCCGCGCCTCTATCTGGGGCTGGTACGCCCATCCACGGGCGAAGAACGGCTCGTACCGCTCGACGATGCGTCCCTTGTTGTCGAACACGTGCCAGCCGTTGACGATGACTCGATCGGCGGCGCGATAGCCGAGCGCCGGGCCGAGTACTTCACCGGCGACGGGGCCGAGGCCGACGTCATCGCCCTCTTCTCCGAACAGGAGCTCGTCGGCCTTCGTCCGAGTCTGGATCAGCCGCCCGAAGCCGTCTGAGTACTCCCGCGTCTCGATCGTTTCGTCGGATGCGCCGTCGCTGGCGTGCCGGACTCGGCGACGCGTGTCGACCGAGATGGGTTGGGGCTGGGCATCGAGCCGAGTGCGCTCGTAGGCGTCGAGGTCATACGTGTACTCGATGTCGGGCTTCGACGCCGTCCCGCCCTCTCCGTCGCGCCCCACGCGAACGATCTTCTGGACGAGTCCGAGCGGCGTGTAGGTGTACATCGTGCGATGACCGTTGGCGTCGGTCACGGCGGCCGGCAGGAGCGTCCGCTCGTCGTATTCGACCGTGGTCGTGAGCCCCGCCGGATCGGTCACCCGTTCAGGGAGGACGCCGAACCGGTCGGGATCGATGATGACCTCGTGGCCCAACGGGTCCTGGGCGGCGAGCGTCAGGCCGCGCGGCTGCGGAACCGAGGTGGTCTGCACGTCCAGGCGCCGGCGTGCCGTGTCGGCGTAGTAGCCGTCGTGGTAGCCCGCGGCTGAGGCGGCTTCGCGCCGGTAGCCGAGGTCAGCGCCGAAGCGGGGCGGTGCCCCAGGGGCAGCGGGGCCGGTGCCACCCAGGTAGGTGGGTCGGCGATCACCGTATGCGTCGTCCAGGTCCTCGTCGGTGAAGACCAGCGTCTCGCTGCGGATCAGCGCTCCGTGACGACCGACCTCCCCGGCCGGTCGGCCCGTGAACGCCGGTCCGTCGTAGTGGTTGACGGTGTGGCCGATGACGCGCAGCGTCGCCGGCAGCGGCTGCCCCGGTTCCCAGGTACTGACCGCCGTGGTGAAGCGGTCGTGCACCGCGACGGCGGCGGCGCCCTGCGCGGCCAGCACCTCGGCCAGCCCGTCGGCGGGATCCTCCGCGACTCCCGGCGGCGTTCTCAGCACCCACGTCGTGACGTGCGCCACGCGATCCCACAGGCGTCGCTCGGGTCCCGGCTGGGCGTAGCTCGTGCGTGTGTGCGTCGCGAGGATCCGGGTCTCGTTCACGTCACGTCCGGCGAGCGTGCCGACGACGGCGCCCGTCACATCGCGCCACATGGCCCGACGCCGCGGCAAGGCCGCAGCCGTGGTCACGGTGGCCTGTCCAACGGCGTCGTAGCCATCGACGAAGGTGAACTGCGTGAGCGGGTCGCGACCACGCTCCCATCGCGTCATGCGCTGGGCAGTGAGGAAGGGGAAGAAGACTCGACGACGGTGCGTCTCGCCGGTTGCTAGTGGCGACTCCTCACGAAGTCCGTACTGCGACTCGCTGACGGTGTACGGACGGGATTCGTCGGCGGAGCCGTCCAGTGCATACAGCTCGGATCGCAACGCGTGACCGCGAAGCGCCCGGAACGCGTCTCGCCGATCACGGCGGAGGGTGAACCCATCGACGAGCGTCTCGACCGAGCGATGGCGGGTGAACGCGGTGGGATCTTCGCGCCAGTACTCGCCCGCGTAGCTGAGCTCGTCCCAGTTGCCGGCGTTGTCACTCACGGCACCGAGGTGGAACCATGTCCTCGTCAGCGTGGGTGGCGAGAAGTGCCCGTCGGGAATCGTGGCGAGCGGTGGCGTCTCGTCGCGCCGCGGTTGACGGTACTGGTCGAAATCCTCGCTGTCACGCTGCTCGACGAGTCCGAAGCCGCGGAACTCGCGCTCGATGCCATCCCAGTAGCCGTGCCTGTAGCGGTAGTCCGTCGTCAGCTTCCCCCCAGAGATGGCGTCGATCACCTCCACCCGGGCCACCACCTGGACCGGGAAGGGCAGCGTCGTGCGCCACCGCGTCGTGCGCTCCTTCTGATCCGCGAGGTAGTAGAAGGTGGATGGCCGGTACTCAACGAGCGTCACCGCGCCGAGGTGGTTGTCCACCTGGTTGAGCAGGTACGGCTGGCATGCACCTGTGAGGTCGAGGAAGTGCATGTTGGCGCGGGGCACGACGGGCCCCGCGTCGGCACTCCACAGCACGCCGGCCACGCCGGTTCCGAGGAGGTCAACAGCCCGGACGGCGTCCATGTCGGAGACGGCAGGCGTGCCGGTGATCTCCACCGGGCCGCTCCACCCGTTGCCGCTCTGGTTGATCCAGAGCGTGACCGTGCGGTCGTCGACGTAGACGAAGTCAGCCAGGCCGTCGCCGTTCACGTCGCTCAGCAGGATCCGCTTGGGGTCGTAGCCGGCCGGCAAGCGCGGGCTGCCGCGCATGACGACGTGGCGTCCCCACGTGCCGCGTCCTGTGTTGGCCCAGTACTCGACGGAGCCGTTGTGGAGGAGGACAAGGTCCTGCAGCCCGTCGCCGGACAGGTCAGCCCACTTGACTCGGGGGTCGGTGAAGCTGCAGACGGGCAGGTCTTCCGGTGGACGCACCGGCGTCGGGTCATGCCACCGGGCCGTCTCCGGATCGTGGAAGATGGCGGTCAGCCGGCTTCCCGACCGGATCACGTCGGCCACACCGTCGCCGTCGAGGTCGACGAGCTTCACCTCGGGATCCTCGAGGTCGAAGGTCGGGCCCGGGCGGAACGGCCGGAACGAGGCGCTGTCCCATTCGGCGTCGAAGCGGAGCGGGAAGTAGCCCGCGAGCCCGTCGCGGCTCACGACGAGGTCGATGCGACCGTCGCCGTCGGCGTCCATCAACTGCACGCCGCGATCGGCCAGCGCCAGGCCGCCCGGCGCCGCCCTCATCAGCTTCGGTCGGTCGAAGCGTCCATGCCCGAGGTTGCGCCAATAGCGGGCCACGCCGTTCAGCTCCAGGACGTCGGGGAGGCCGTCGCCGGTCAGGTCGGCCAGCTCGTAGTCGGGCCGCGCCAGCGAGGCGGGTGGAGGCTGGTCGCCGCTCACCGCCAACAGCTGGTGTCGACGCTCGGGCGCGAAGGTGGTGTAGCCGAACTCGATGGGTGGTAGGCGCTCGACTCCGTCCGAGCCGACCATCTCGATGCGCCGAAGCAACGAGACGCCACTGAGGGCATCCTGGTCGTACGTGAGCTCGTAGGTGCGGACTGTCCGCTCTTGGTCGGTGTGCGTGGCGACCCGGATCTGGCGACAGCGCAGCTCGGTGCGAATCTCGAAGCCGGAACGATGATCGGAGAACGCGTCCAGGCGGGCCTCGTAGCGAAGATCGACGGACACGAGGAATTTCGTCTGGCCCGACTCGGCGTACTCGGCGTACCGGACGTGCTCGAGGTACGACTGGACCCAGCGTGGCGCTGCGCCTGGCTCATTGTCGACGAAGTACTCGTACTCGATGCGGTTGCCGAAGGGATCTTCTGTCTCGGACAGCTTCCACGCGAAACGACGCCGCGGATCGGCGGGATCGGCGATGACGGCGGCGTCACGCCACCCGGGGGGCCTGACCGGACCCGGTGTGCCGTAGCGGCTGACAAGCCCATCCTTGGCTTGAACCTCCCAGAAGTCGTTCCCGTCGTCCGTGTGCCGCTCGATGTGCGCGAACAGGCCCTCGGTGCGGGGCCGGTAGCTGCCGTCAGCGGTGGGAACGAGGTCTTCAGCACCCGAAAGGAGGAAGGTGTCGTGCTCGGTCGCTTCCTCGGCGGCATCCCGGTAGCGCGGCACGCCCTTCGACGTCTTACGCGTGACACCGGGGATGCTCAGGCTCCACCCCAGGCCGAACGGGCCATTGCCGTGGCCTGTGCTGTAGGTCAGGGTCAGCTGTGGTTGGAACCCGTTGCGGCCGGCCGGCACCGTGATCGGCACCGTGAAGTTGCCGGTACCGGTCTGCAGGTCCGGCGCGAAGCTCTCGCCCAGTCCACGCTGGGCGCCGCCGCCCTGCGGCAGCGTGATCACGTTGTCGGCGATACCGGACTTCTCAGCCACTCGGTGCCACCACCGTCATCGGTCCGAGGGGCGCGCCGACGGCTCCCCTTCCCCGTCGATCAAGCTGACGGCGTCGACGGCGACGCCCGAGGCGCCCGCCCACGCCCGCACATGCGCCTCGCTCGGCGCCCGGCACACCCAGAGCTGGCGACCGTTGACGTCGCCGGTGCCGCGTAGCTCGTAGAAATGCTCGACGGCGAGCTCGGGAAATCGACCCGCCACCAGCCCGTCGGCGGCGCCTGGCTCGGCGCCGGCTCGGCGGCGCCCTTCGACCATGTACCGAGGAATGGCCGATCCCCCTTTGTTGGTTGGAACCACGAGCGCAGCCTCGCGGGCGACCGTCAGCGAGGCGTTAGCGAGAGCCGGACTACGGTCCGTCCTGGTGCCCCGTCCGTTCCGCTACGGGCCGCCAACGCTGCGGCCGGGCCTGGTTCGCCGGCGTCGACTCCTTGAGGTAGTGGGCCAGCGCTGGAGCCGCCGCCTCGTGACCGTGGTCGCCGGGCCTGGCTTCGGCAAGACGGTGTTGCTCGCCGCAGGCCTCCTCGACGAGGTGGCCAACCCCGGCCGCACGGACGTCTGGCTGTCGTGCGAGCCGGCGGACGAGTCCGACGCGCATCTCGCGGCAGGGCTGGCGGACGCCTGCGGCCTCAGCCAAGGGGCGGGGATCGACGACCTGTTGTCCGCTCTCTGGGCCCGCACTCCAGAGCAGATATGCCTGGTGCTCGACGATGTTCACGAAGTGCCGCCAGGCTCCTCCGGAGCAACACTGCTCGGCCGGCTCCTGAGCGAACTGTCCGGCAACAGCCATCTCGTGCTCGCCTCCCGACGGCCCGTCCCGATTCCCACCGCCCGGCTCGCCGCTGCCGGCGAGATGACGCAGCTCTCCGAGGACGACCTGGTACTGAGCGACGATGAGCTCGCCGAGTTCGCCGCGTTTCGAGGCGTCGAACCAGGGCTGCTGGCGTGCAGCGGAGGCTGGCCGGCGTTGGCCGAGCTCGCCGCCACCGCCGGCAAGAACCTCGTCTCGAACTACCTGTGGGAGGAGGTGATCAGCGGCCTCAGTGCCGAGCAGACCCAGGTTCTCGCCCGACTGGCGGCCGTCGGCGGGGGCGACGACGACCTCATCTCTACTGTGACGGGTCGGCCGGTCCGGCTGAGCGAACAGCTCACGGGTGTTCCGC
>JBKOXV010000172.1:0-5473 GCA_046725105.1 bacterium
GTACCGGCCGACGGTCCGGTACACGATGCCGACAGCGCGGTCGAAGCGGGTCCGGTGGTCGAGCGGCACAATCCGCCGCAGGCCGCGCAGGACGCGGCGGCCGTCGAGCAACAGGACGACGGTCACCAGCAGCGTCATGAACAGCGCCAGCGCACCGCCGAGCACGGCTTCGATGGCGGCCAGGACCGGCTCGTCGTTCTCGCCCAGCCGCGACGGCAGGTCCCGCAAGAACTGCTCGAGCTTCGCCGGTACGTCGTTGTCACGCAGCACCTTGCCGATCACCGGAATGTCGCCGAGCTCATTCGCCACTCGGGGAAGGTCGGAGGTGACGTTCTGCGCCTCGCGGATGGCTGGCGGGCCGAGCAGGAGGACGGCCGCGCTGACGACGGCGACGAGACCGACGAGCACGGTGCCGACGGCGAGGCCGCGGCGAAGGCGCAGGCGCCGTTCGACCGCCACCACGAGCGGGTTCAGGGCCATGGCGAGGAGCGAGCCGATGACGATCCAGGTGACCGTGCGGCGGGTCGCCTCGACGAAGGCGAAGAGGGCGAAGAGGCCGAGTACGGCGGCGACGGCGACGGCCGACGTCCGCCAGTCGAGCTCCACGACGAGCGGGCGTTCGGGCGGCGTCGCCTCGTCGGCCACGGCCCGACGGTACGAGCCCTGCCGAGAAGCGGCGCGGATCCCCGGTCACGACGGCCGGCGGTCGTAGGTTGGCCGGCCGTGAGGAAGCTGCGGATCACGCCGGCATCCGTGATCGTGTTCGTGCTCCTGCTCGGCCTCGGTCTGATCACACGCAACGTCCTGGAGCGCTCGACCCGCGTGCTGGGGTGGTTGGGAGCGGCGGCCGTTGCGGCCGCGCTGCTGCATCCGCTCGTCGCCGCCCTGTCGCGTCGCATCCCCCGGGCGCTGGCGCTCGCCACCGTGGTGGTCGTCGCCCTGGTCTCCGTCGGTGGGCTGGCCTACGCCACCGTCGACGACATCAGCCGGGAGGCCACCAAGCTCAAGGAGGCGGCGCCCGATGCGGCTCGGCGCATCGAGCAGAGCGAGCGGTTCGGCGATGCGGCTCGCGACTTCGGGCTCACCGAACGGGTCACGGAGCTCGTCGAGGCCTTGCCAGGTCGAATCACCGGCTCGTCGTCGAACGTGCTGCAGTCGACGGCCTCGCGCGGGGTCGCCTATCTGGCCGGGGTCGTCCTCACCATCTTCCTGCTCCTCTACGGGCCCCGCCTGGTCGACGCCGGGCTGCGCCAGCTCGCCGACGACACCAAACGGGCCAACGCCCGGCGCATCCTCGCCAGCGGGTACCGGCGATGGTGGCTCTACGTGGCGCTGACGGTGGGGCGCGGCCTCGTCGCCGGCCTGTTCGCCTTCCTCATCTGTCACCTCGCCGGCCTGCCCGCCGCCTTCTTGCTCGCCCTCGTCGTCGGCGTCTTCGCACTGCTGCCCTACATCGGCGTGCTCGTCGGTTCGCTGCCGATCGTGCTCATCGCCGTCGGGATCGACCCGTCGGCCCCGCGCGCCGCCGTGCTGTTCGGCGTCTTTCTCGCCTACCAGCTGGCCGAGGCGTTCCTCGTCCAGCCCCGGCTCGACCGGCGCACGATCCACATCGGGCCGGCCGTGCCGTTCCTCGTGGCCATGGTGGCGTTCGAGCTGTACGGGATCGGCGGCGCCCTCTACGGCATGGCGGCGGCCGTGTTCGTGGTGGCCGTGCTCGACGAGCTGGCGCCCACCGACGCCGACGCCGTCGACCTGGCCGAGTTGGAGCGACCGATCGCCCAGTAGCGTCGGCCCGGAATGGCCAGGCAGAAGGTCTATACGCGAACGGGCGACGACGGCACGACGAGCCTCTTCTACGGCGGGCGCGTTCGAAAGGACAGCGACCTGCCGGCCGCCTACGGCGCCGTCGACGAGGCCCAGGCGTTCGTGGGCGTGGCGCGTGCCGAGGCGGGAGTGGGCACCGAGCTCGACGGCCTGCTCGTCCGGCTGGAGCGCGACCTCTACGTCCTCATGGCCGAGCTGGCCACGCTCCCCGAGAACCGGCACAAGCTGACGCCCGGTCAGTCCGCCGTCACCGACGACATGGTCACCGACCTCGAGCACCTCATCGACGACGTGTCGGCCCGCTTCGAGCCACCGGCCGAGTTCGTGGTGCCCGGCCAGTCGCGGGTGTCCGCCCACCTCGATGTGGCGCGCACCGTCGTGCGCCGAGCCGAGCGCCACGCTCTCGTCGCGGCGCCGCCGCCGTCGCGCGCCGTCACCTATCTCAACCGGCTCTCCGATCTGCTGTGGACCTTGGCCCGTTGGCAGGAGGGCCAGTCACTGCCGTCCCACCAGTAGGAGAGTTCGATGCCGATCTCGTTCACCACCGCCGTCAGCCGGCCTCGCTCGGCCGGCGGCCAGGTGGTCGGGGTGCCCGTGTACACCACTGGTCCGATGGGGCGGGGCGCGGCCTCTCGGCGCGACCTCGAGGCCCTGGGCTTCACGGGCCAGCTCGGGACGACGGCTGTCACGCCCGGATACGTCTACGTCGGCGTCGGCGAGCGCGACTCCGTCTCGCCGGCGACGCTCCGTACGGCCGCGGCGGCCATGGCCCGGGCCGCGGCCAAGGCGCCGGTCCTGGTGACGTCGCTGGCCGATGTCGACGGCATCGAGCGGCGGGCCGCCGCCCAGGCCGTGGCGGAAGGCGTCGTGCTCGGCGCCTACCGGTACGTGCGCCTGAAGCGGGACGCCAAGCCGGTGGCCCTCGAGCGCGTCGTGCTGGTCGGCCCGGCGGCCGCGTCGTCGCGCCTGCGGGCCGGAGCCGAGCGGGGCGCGGCCATCGCCGCCGCCGTGAACCTCGGCCGCGACCTGGCCAACACGCCGCCTGGGCTGCTCACGGCGCGAGACCTGGCCGGGTCCGCCGCCTCGGTCGGGCGCGACGCCGGGCTCGAGGTCGACGTGTTCGACGAATCGGCCATCGCCGAGTTGCGTCTCGGCGGGCTGCTCGGCGTGAACCAGGGCTCGACCGAGCCGCCCCGGCTGGTGAAGCTCACGTTCGCACCCCGCCACCCCGTGGGCACGGTGGCGCTGGTCGGCAAGGGGATCACCTACGACTCGGGCGGCATCTCGCTGAAGCCGTCGAACGCCATGCACGCCGCCATGAAGATGGACATGAGCGGCGCCGCCGTCGTGCTGGCGGCCATGAGCGCGCTGCGCCTCACCAAGCCGAAGGTGAGGGTGGTCGGCTATCTCTGCTGCACCGACAACATGCCGTCGGGCAGCGCCCTCAAGCTCGGCGACGTGCTCACGATCCGCGACGGCACCACCGTCGAGATCCACAACACCGACGCCGAAGGCCGCCTCGTCCTGGCCGACGGGCTGTGCCTGGCCGTCGAGGACGGCGCCGACGCCATCGTCGATGTCGCCACGCTGACCGGGGCGTGCATGGCGGCGCTCGGGCTCGAGATCGCCGGGTTGATGGGCAACAACGAGTCCTGGACGGCACAGGTGCAGGCGGCGGCCGCACGCGCCGACGAGCCGGTGTGGCCGCTGCCGTTGCCAGCCCGCTACCGGCCGCACCTCGACAGCGACGTCGCCGACCTGAAGAACGTCGGCACCGAGTACGGCGGCGCCCTGGCGGCCGGCCTGTTCCTCCAGGAGTTCACGGCCGGCGTGCCCTGGGCCCACCTCGACATCGCCGGGCCGATGAAGTGCGACCGTGACGACGGCTGGCGGGTGAAGGGGGCGTCGGCCTTCGGCGTCCGCACCCTGCTGGAGCTCCTCGACCGCTTCGAGCGGCCGCCGAATTAGGCGGCGTTGGTGACGGCCCATTCGACCGCCGAGGCGGCCACCGTCGCAGTTACGCCGACGCGTTGGAGCTGCTCCTCGGCGACGGCGGTGGCGTCACCGGCCTGGAGCATGGCCCGGGCGATCAGCCGGGCCCGCTCGAGGTCGGTGGAGCTGTCCAGGTGCAGCGTGACCCACTCGGCGTGCGAGTCCTGCACGCCGACGGGCAGGCGCCCGAGCTGGCGCTGGCTGAGCGGCGGCAGTTTGCGGCGCACGGCCAGGCCGCGGCTGTGGGGCTGCGCCAGCCCGAACTGCACGCAGCGCTGGAGGGTGCGGGCGAACGGGCTGTGACGGCCGGCGGTGGCGCTCAGGCCCAGGGCGCCCGCCGTCTCGGGGAGGTCGAGCTCGAAGCCGTCGGGCCAGCGGTCGAAAGCGGCCGCCAGGCGGCGCAGCAACCAGGTCGTGGACGGACCGAGGATCCCCAGCCAGAACTGCTCGACATAGGGTGACCGGGGGTCGTGGCCGACGGTGTCGACCACCGGGTCGGTCCAGGGGAAGACGATGAGCGAATCGAACGGCAGCGGCATCGCCGGCGAGGACATGGACGCCTCCAAGGGCAGTAACCAGGATCGTTCCGGGGAAGTGCGGCGATGGGTCGAGGAGGCCCGTCGGATCGTCGTGCTCACCGGAGCCGGGATCTCGACCGATTCGGGCATCCCGGACTTCCGTGGGCCCAATGGTGTGTGGACGAAGAACCCCGAAGCGGAAAAGGCGGCCACACTTCAGCACTATCTGCAGGACCCGGAGGTCCGTCGCCGGGCCTGGCAGACGCGGCTGTCGTCACCCGCCTGGAATGCCCGGCCGAACGCCGGTCATCGAGCCCTTGTGGAGTTGGAGCGGCGCGGCACGCTCCGCGCCATCATCACGCAGAACGTCGACGAGCTCCACCAACGGGCCGGCAGTTCACCCGACCTCGTGATCGAGGTGCACGGAACCATGTACCGCACGACGTGCTGGTCGTGCGGTGTGGAGGCGCCGATGGGCGACACGCTCGACCGGGTGCGCGCCGGCGAGGAGGACCCGGCCTGCCGCGAGTGCGGCGGCATCCTGAAGTCGGCCACGATCTCGTTCGGCCAGCAACTCGTCCCCGAAGTGATCGAGCGGGCCATGCGAGTAGCCGAGGAGGCCGACCTGTTGCTGGCGGTCGGCTCGACCCTGCAGGTCTATCCGGCGGCCAGTGTCGTGCCGACGGCCAGGGCGGCGGGGGCCCGCGTCGTGATCGTGAACGCCGATCCGACGCCCTTCGACCTCATCGCCGACGCCGTGCTGCGCGGCTCGATCAGCGAGGTCCTGCCTGCGATCACGTCAGGTACCCCGTGATGTCGGCGATCACCGAGCCCCGCGAGTAGCTGTAGAAGCACACCTCGCCGTTGGCGCCGAGCTGGACCGTCACGAGGTTGGCCCGTGTCTCGCCGGCCATGAAGTTGAGGTTCGAGGCCAGCGGGACGGCACCGCCGCACGGGTACACGGTGAGATAGCCGGCCCCCGCCGTCTCCGTGACGGTCACGTTGAGGACGACGGCGACGGCGCCGGCGGGTACGCCGGCCCGCCCGGCAACCCCGAGGTTCACGGCCTGGGTATGACCCAGGGCGCCGAACCAGCCGCCCATCCCCGAGCGGGTATCGAGCAGCCGGGCGGGCACCAC
>JBKOXV010000099.1:0-6537 GCA_046725105.1 bacterium
GTCCGACACCGTGGCCGTGGCGTCGGCGAGGAGCCGCGCCTTGAACTCCGGGTCGGTCCATGCTCGCGCCACGATGCGGGCGCCGAGGGCCGTGCTCGGACCGTCGCCGCGCTCACGCGCGGTCACCGCTCTGTCGACGTCGGCCGAGTCCACGTGCCCGTCGTCGTGCAGATGCCGTTCGAGCACCTGGGCCCGCTGGTCGGGAGTCAACTCCGTCATCACACCTCCTCGAGATCACGCTCCCACACGTCCACCACCACGACGTGGTCGGCATCGGAACCGAAAACGTCACGACCGGCGAAGGCGACGGCGTACACGTGCTCCGGGGACCCGTACCGACCGGTGGCCGCCGAGTCCGTCGGGTGCGGCCAGGCGCACGAGCGCCTGAGAACAGTGCCCTCGTGGTTGCGCACGTAGCGCGGCACGCGGGTGTGGCCCGTGGTGACCGGGTTGCCGACGCGGACCGTCTGGCCGGCCGAGAAGCGCGGCGGCGTCGCTGGTTCCCCACTGGGCGGGTCGAGGCGTGCGGCGTGACGCAGGCCGTCGAGGATGCCCGGGTCGGTCGACAGGCGCTCGGCCGCCCACAGCCATCGCTCGTAGTACCGGGACGTCAGGTAGTCGGCCGGCGGCATCTGCTCGATCGTGTACCGGAACCGGTCGACGGTGCTGTTGGCCATCAACCGCCGGGAGAGCGCGGCCACGCGGCCCTCCCAGGGCTCGTGATACACGGGCTCGTCGACCTCGATCGGGACCGCGCCGAATCCGTGCATGCCGCCCATGTCGTGGACGCCGTCCATCGCGACATCCTCGCACGCCAACGGGGTGGCGGCTCGTGGGCCGAACGCCACGCGATCATGCCAACGGCGCCGAGCACGATCCCCATGCCGAGCACCTGTACCGGCGTGACCGATTCGCCGATGAACGTCGCCGCCCACAGCACTCCGAGCCCGGGCTGGGCCAACTGAAGGATGGAGATGGTGCCCACGGCAACGCGCCGCTGCGCCCACGTCAGGAGGCCGTGTGAGATGGTGCCCGCCGTCACCGCCAGCACGGCAACCAGCACCCAACCGCGCGCCGTGAGTCCGGTGACGCCGGCGACGCCGCCCCCGGTCAGCAGGGCCAGGGGCAGCGTGGTGAGGCAGGCGGTGGTGGTCATCACCGCCATGAAGGCCGAGGTGTCCAGCGTCGCCCGCGCCGCCTTGGCCGTCATCAGGTAGACCACCCACGCCACGACGGCTCCCGCGACGAGGAGATCGCCGGACAAGGAGGTGCCGGCGGGCGGCGCCTGGCTGAGGATGAGGCTGATTCCGGCGAGCGCAAGGGCGCCCCCCACGACGGCATAGCGGTGAATCCGCTCGCCCAGCACGATCGCCGCCACCGGAATCAGCACGACCGGCGTCAAGGCGCTGATGAACTCGGCGTGGGCGATGGGCGTGCGGGTCGCGCCCGAGAAGAAGCAGGCCAGGTTGATGCCGAATACCACGCCGGGTAAGGCGGCGGCGCGCCAGGCGGCCCGGTCGACCGTCCTGGCCGCACCAGAGCGAAGACCACGCATGGCGATCCAGGCGTGCCACACGACAGCCCCGAGGAGGAACCGCCAGAACGCCACCACCACGCCGGGTGATCCTGTCGACTTGGCGATGGTCGATCCCAGCGACAGGCCGACGAACGCAACCACGACGGCAGCGACGCCGAGCGACCGCCCACTGGCCAACCCCTCCGATTCGCCCGACCGATGCACCGACATCCGACACGCTCCCAAATATCTCAATGTTGAGATATAACGCTAGCAGCCGTTATCTCAATGTCAAGATGTCCTACGCTGGCGGGGTGGTACCGGACCACGTCGATCGCATCGTCGACCAGTGGGTGAACGAACGGCCCGACCTCGACCCGAGTCCTATCCGGATCATCGGCCGGGTCAGCCGCCTCAGTCGCACCATCGACCGCCGCCTCGACCTCGTTTTCCACGAGCACGGCCTGGAAGCGTGGGAGTACGACGTGCTGGCGTCGTTGCGACGCTCAGGGGCGCCGTACGAGCTCACCGCGGGGGAGCTACTCGACGCGCTGATGATCACCTCGGGCGCGGTCACGAACCGCATCGACCGGCTGGAGCAGCGTGGTTTCGTGCGGCGACGGAAGGCCCCAGACGACAAGCGCGTCGTGCTGATCCGCTTGACCGCCGCCGGGCGGGCCGCCATCGACGCCGCCGTGCCGGACCACCTCGTCAACGAAGAGGCCATCCTGGCGCCCCTCACCCCAGCCGAACGTCGCCAGCTCGAGCGCCTCCTGCGCAAGGTGCAACAGGGCCTCGGGACCTCGTAGCCGCGAACCGCGGCGACGGCGCCGCCGTACCCGCAGCTACAGCCGACACCCCGCCGGCTCGAGACATCCCGAAGAGGAGACCATGACCTACCGAACCTTCGGCGCGCGCCCGCTCGGGCTCGCGGCCACAGCGGCGCTCGGCGCCGGCCTGATCGCCGCCGCTCCCGCGTTCGCCAGTCCCGCCTCGGCCGACGCACCCGGCTCGATCTCGGTGACGAACGACACGCTCACCATCATCGGAAGCAACGCCAACGACGTCGTCGCGCTACGGCTGGCCGCCGGGAACGCCGGCACGCTGCTCGTCGACCTCGGCGACGACGGCACGGCGGACGGCACGTTCGACCGGACGACCTTCAGCACCATCGCCGTGTTCCTTCGTGCCGGCAACGACCAATTCCGCGACGACGACGTGAACGGCGCCTTCCTCGAAGAGGCCGTCCGCGTCTACGGCGGCAGCGGCGAGGACACGCTGACTGGCGGATCCGAAGTGGAGACGTTCTTCGGTGGCGCCGGCGACGACTTCGTCGACGGCGGTCGCGGCAACGACGCCGCCCACCTCGGGGGCGGCCGCGACACCTTCCAGTGGGACCCGGGTGAGGGCAGCGACGCCATCGACGGTGGCGGCGCGGCCGACACGCTGCGCTTCAACGGGGCCAACATCAACGAGACGATGACCCTGTCGGCAAACGGAAAAGCGGCGGTCTTCCTCCGTGACATCGCCAACATCCGCATGGACATGGACGGCGTCGAGCGGTTGGACCTCCGGGCCCTCGGCGGCGCTGACCTGATCACGATCAACGACATGAAGGGCACCGACTTCCGCGAGGCCGACCTCGACCTCGGCGGCCCTGACAACCAGGCCGACATCGTCACGGTCAAGGGCACCGCCAAGGCCGACCGGATGACCGTGCAGGCGCAAGGCGGCACCGTCGACGTCGACGGCCTCCGCACAGAGACGAGGATCGCGGCCAGCGAGCCGGCGCTCGATCAACTGCAGGTGGACACGGGGGAAGGCGACGACCGAGTCGATGTCGACCCGGCCGTCTCCACTCTCATTGGCACCGCCGTCGATCTCGGCCCCGGCCAGAGCTGACGGTCCTCTCGGAAACGGCGCGCCACCCCGGCGCGCCGTTTCCGCGCCCGGGGTCCGGGGAACACTTGACGGGCGATCGAAACGAAGGCGGACCGATGGCCCTGAGCCGAGGCGGCCCCGCCGGCTCGCCCTGACTCCCTTGTGTCGCCGAAACGAGCGATTTCCGCACCAACGGGCGCCACAGGCGAAAAAAGACGGCAGGCGTCGGGTGTCATCGGGGACGACCGTTCCGCGGGCTCGCCCGCCCGCCACGCGACCGACCAAGATGCACGCACCACCACACGGGAGGTAGACGTGATCGATCTTGGACTGACCGGGAAGCGGGCCGTGGTGTCGGGCGCCGGCTACATCCCGACGAGGGCCGGCCACGGGCGGCTGAGCTCGTTGAAGCTCGCCGAAGCCGGGGCCACCGTCGCGTGCATCGACATCGACGAAGGCCGGGCCCACGGCATCGTCTCCGAGATCGAATCCGCCGGCGGCAAGGCGTTCCCGGTCATCGCCGACATGACCGATCGGGCCCAGGTGA
Source organism: bacterium (assembly GCA_046725105.1). Classification (GTDB taxonomy): domain Bacteria; phylum Actinomycetota; class Acidimicrobiia; order Acidimicrobiales; family Ilumatobacteraceae; genus DASXAI01. The sequence continues at coordinate 3,945 of JBKOXV010000099.1, forward strand.
AGCGGGCCCTCGACGAGGCCGTCGCCGGTCTGGGCGGCATCGACGTGTGTGTCGACATCATCGGGAAGGGCACCTGGGACAAGGCCGAGGACATGTCGGCCGACGAATGGGACTGGACCATCGCCAACAACCTGACCCAGGTCTTCTATCTGTTCCAGGTGGCCGGCCGCCACATGATCGAGCAGGGTACGGGTGGATCGATCGTGGCGATCGCATCGGTCGACGGGATCGCCGCCGCCGCCTACCACGTCGCCTACGGCGCCGCCAAAGCCGGAGTGATGTCGCTCGTCAAGACGTTCGGCTACGAGCTCGGGCGCCACGGCATCCGGGTCAATGCCGTGGCTCCGGGCGCGGTGGGCTCCGGCAACGAGGACCAACCCGAAGGACAATGGGGCGTCGACGACGTCAATCCCCTCGCGGCCCCTCGAGCGCGCGACATCGCCAACGCCGTGCTGTTCCTCTCGTCGGATCTGGCCGCCCGCATCACCGGCCAGACGCTCGTGGTCGACGGCGGGGCCACCACCCGGCAGCTGTGGGGGATGACGCCCGACCTCATCCCGGTCTATCGGCAGTTCTGATCGATGGACATCGGCGTCGGCCTGCCGATGAAGGCGCTTCGGCGCGACGAGCTCGCGGCGTTCGCCCGCACCGTCGAGGACGGCCCGTTCGACTCGATCAGTCTCGGGCAACGCCTCACGTTCGAGAGCAACGACCCCATGATCGCCCTCACCTTCGTGGCCGCCATCACCGATCGCATCCGCCTCCTGACGTCAGTGCTGTGCCTGCCGTACCACCGGGAAGGGGTCACCGGCCAACAGGCGGCCACGCTCGATCGCCTGTCGGAAGGACGCTTCAGCTTTGGCATCGGGCTCGGCGGACGGGCGAGCGACTACGCCGTCGCGCCGGCGCCCTTCCGCCGGCGGGGTGAAACGTTCGAGGCGCAGGTCCTGGCCTTGCGGCGCATGTGGCGCGGCGAACCGGCCTTCGACGGCACCGAAGGCGTGGGGCCGGCGCCGTTCACGCCGGGCGGTCCTGAGCTCATCTTCGGGGTGTTCGCACCCAAGGCGCTCGAGCGCGCCGGCCGACTGGGAGACGGCATCCGCAGCTTCAGCTTCTCGCCCGACGCCGACGAGCACCGTCAGCGCTATGCGATCGTGAAGCGGGCGTGGGACGACGCCGGCCGGCCCGGCCGCCCCAAGCTCATCGCCGCCACACACTTCGCCCTCGGCCCAGACGCTCGCCAGACGTACGAGCGGCATGTGCACACCTACTACGGCTACTCGCCGGAGATCGTCGCCCAGGCCCTCACTGACGACGCCCCCACGGCACCGGAGAAGGTCCGGGCCACCATCGCTCGCTTCGAGGCGGCCGGCGTCGACGAGCTGGTCTTCACGGCCACCACCGCCGACACGATGGACTCGCTTGATCGCCTGGCCCAGGTGGTCGCGCCCCGCTGAGCCTTTACATCAATCGAGATTGATGTATTCTGCAGGGGTGCCTTCCGGCGACGTTCTGACACCACACGGCTTCGTCCATCTCGTTGCCGATCCGCAGCGGTGGCAGCTGCTGCAGGAGCTGGCCCGCAGCGACCGCCGGGTCCACGAGCTCACGGCGGCGTTGGATCGCCCCCAGAACCTCGTCTCGTACCACTTGCGCGAGCTGCGTGCAGCCGGTCTCGTCACCGCTCGCCGGAGCTCCGCCGACCGGCGCGACACCTACTACCGCGTTGACGTGCGCCGCTGCCGGGAGCTGCTCTGTGCCGCCGGTGCCGCCTTGCACCCCGGCGTCCGACTCGCCGAGGTGGCGCCGCCGGGCCGTCTACCGGGGCGAGCGCCGCGGGTGCTGTTCCTCTGTACCGGCAACAGCGCCCGGTCCCAGATGGCCGAGGCCCTCGTGCGGACACGCTCGAACCACACGGTGGATGCGCGCAGCGCCGGCAGCGCACCGAAGCCGCTGCATCCCAACGCCGTGCGGGTGATGGCCGAGCGCGGCATCGACATCTCCGGGCACGGCGTCAAGCACCTGCGCCGCTTCGCCCGGACCAGATTCGACCGGGTGATCACCCTGTGCGACCGGGTGCGCGAGATCTGCCCTGAGTTCCCCGGCCCGCCGGTCACCGCCCACTGGAGCATCGCCGATCCCGCCCTCGAGGGCGACACCGACGACGCCACGTACGCCGCATTCCAGCGAACCGCCGACGAGCTCGATCAGCGCATCGACTTCCTGCTCCTCGAGCTCGCCGTGCCGACCAAGGAGGACACTGCCCATGCCTGACGACACCGTCAACGTCCGCTACCTCGTCGATGACGTGGCGGCCGCGATCGACTTCTACACCTCACACCTGGGCTTCACGGTCCGCACCAGCACCCTGCCCGCCTTCGCCGACGTCACGCGCGGCAACCTACGGCTCCTGCTGAGCGGACCGAAGAGCTCCGCCGGCCGCCCGATGACCGACGGCGCTCGGCCCGGGCCGGGCGGCTGGAACCGGATTCACCTGGTCACCGACGACCTCGCCGGCGACATGGATCGTCTCAAGGCCGAAGGCGTCACGTTCCGCAACGAGGTGGTGACGGGCCCCGGCGGCTCACAGGTC
>JBKOXV010000178.1:0-6330 GCA_046725105.1 bacterium
ATACAGGCCGGCCGGCCAGCCCTCGGTGCGGTGGACCAGCTCCGCCACCTCGACCGGGCCGAGCTGGACACCCGCCGCTTCCAGGAGGGCGCCCGCCTCGAGCTCGTCCATGGCCAGGTCGTCCGTCCCGATCTCGACGACATCACGCCGGGAGCGGAGCAGGGCCGTGGGTACCGGCGGACGACCGCGCGTCGCCACGGCGAGCTGTGAGTGCTCGGGGAGCCGCATGGCCAGCTCGGCGACGGCGTCGAGGCATTCCGGGTTCTCGAGGAGCTCGGCGTGGTCGAGGACGAGCCGGAAGGGTTTCGTCCGGGAGTGCAGCGTCGCGGACATTCGTCCGACAGCTATGGCCGCCGTCGAGGCACCGGGCGACGCCAGGCTGTGGAACACCTCGGGACTGATCGGCTCGATCTCGTCGAGCGCGACGGCCGTGTTGGTCAGGAGCACCGACGTGTCGTTGTCGCCCGGGTCGATCGAGACCCAAGCGACGTTGCGGCCGTCACGGTTAGCCCACTGGGCAAGGAACGTCGTCTTCCCGTAACCGGCCGGCGCATTGACGCTGACGATCGGGGCGTAGGGGGGGTCGAACAGGCGTTCGACGAGCGCGGTGCGGGGAACGATGCCCGGCCGGACCCGCGGGGGGCGGAACTTGGCATCGAGGCGTGCCGTCCGACCTGGGCCGGCCCCGCTCGCTGGCATGCTGTCGCCAGCACCTGCGCCCGTCTTCACATGACCCGAAGGTAGCGGAAGGCGTGGCGAGATCGCCCACTCCCGCCCCACGACAATGGACAGGTGCCCACGGTCATCGACGAAGTCGCCGACCGGATCGATCAGGTCCAGCGACGCCATCGGCTGCTTGCGTTCCCCCACGCCGTCTTCAAACGCTACGGCGAGGACAACGGCGGTTGGGTCGGCGCGCTGATCTCGTACTACGGCTTCTTCTCCCTGTTCCCGCTCTTGGTGGTCTTCGTCACGGTCGCCACCTGGGTCCTCGGCGACCGCCCCGACCTCCTTCATCAAGTCCTGCAGGCGATCTGGTCGAAAGTCCCGTTCGCCGCGGCCGGTCTACAGCAGGGCGTCGAGCAGGAGATCGCCAAGCTCGAGGCCAACGGCTGGGTGATGATCATCTCGCTGCTGGTGACAGCGTGGGGTGGCATCGGTGTCGTCCGGGTCCTGCAAGACGCCGTCAACAACGTGTGGGGCGTGGCGCGCTTCCGCCGCCCGGGCTTCATCCCCAAGATCGCCCGGGGCCTGGCCATTCTCGGCCTGCTCGCCGTCGGGCTCGTCGGCACCGGTGTCGTCGCCGGACTCACCGTCACGCTGCAATTCCCGGTCGCCGGCTTGGTGCTCGTTGCCATCGTCAACGTCGTCGTGGCGGCGGCGATCACGCTCGCCGTGTACCACCTCAGCATCGCCGAACCGGTGCGCAACCGCGATCTCGTCCCCGGCTCGATCATGGTCGGCGTCGGTGCCTACGCCCTGACATTGATCGCCGGTGTCTACGTGCAGCACGTCATTGCCCGCCTCACCGGCGTGTACGGACCCTTCGCCGCCACCATCGGCCTCCTGGCGTACGTGAGCCTGGCGGTGCAGCTGTTCGTGTTCGCTACCGAGGTGAACGTCGTGCGAGCTCGGCGACTGTGGCCGCGATCGCTCACCGGGCGGGCGCTCGGTGAGCCCGACGCCCGGGCGATCGGCCTCACGCTGCGGCGCGAGCGACTCCTCTCGAGCCAGCAGCTCACCGAACGTGGTCTCACGCCCGCCGAAGCGGTGGCCGTGGGTACGGCCGAGCTCGATCTGCCGGGGTCATCGGGTCGGCCTGACCAGTGACCGCGCCGTCAGAGGCGGTGACCCACGGTGCTGTCGACGTGGTCAGGGATGTCGCCTTCGTGGCGGTCACCCGTCGTGGACGTGCCCGACGGCTCGAACATCAGGATCGAGCCACCGTCCGACGACGGCTTGTGCATGGTGCCCTTCGGCACCACGTACGTGTCGCCTCGGCCGAGGGTCACTGTCCGCTCGGTGCCGTCTACGTCGCGGACGGCCACATCGAAGTGGCCGTCGAGCACGAGGAAGAACTCGTCGGTGTCCTCGTGCACGTGCCACACGTGCTCACCTCTCGTATGGGCGATCCGCACGTCGTAGTCGTTCACCCGCGCCACGATCCTCGGGCTGTAGACCTCGTCGAAGCTGGCCAGCGTGTCGATGAGATTGATGGGCTCGCTCGTCACACACCCATGGTCCCAGATGGCCGGCCGCCCTCGCATCACCGGACGCGCCTGATCGCTCTCGGGCCCTTGGGCGTCGGCTCAGCGCCGAAACGCGGGCAATCAGCCGACTCGTCGCGGCGCGACGGCAAACTGCGCGTCGAGTCGACGATGGGCGGAGTGTCAGGGCGTCAGCGGGACCGACCAGCTCGCCACCGTGCCGCTCTCGGCGCCGCGACCGACGTGGAACGACCCGCCCAGGCGCCGCGCCCGAGTGGCGAGATTGTGGAGCCCGTGCCCCGGCGCTAGGTCCTGAGGGGTCGACATTCCTACGCCGTTGTCGGTGACGCGGACAGTGAGCTCGCCGCTCCCGGCCGTGACCTGGACGTCGACTTCGCTCGCCTCGGAGTGGCGAGCGACATTGGACAGCATCTCGCGCAGCGACACGACGACCTCGTCGGCGACCGCCTCGGTGACGGCGGTGTCGACGGGGCCGACGAACTGAACCCGCGGATCCGACGCCAGGACCCTGGCGGACTCCGCCGCCACTTGGAGCACTCGGCTCCGAAGGCTCGGCCCGGCCGATCGGGTCGACGCACTCAACGCAAAGATCGACGATCGGATCTGACGAATCGTGCCATCGAGCTCGTCCACGGCCATTTGGATCCGGGCCGCCACCTCAGGATCGGTGGTCAGGCGCGAGGTGGCCTGGAGCGACATGCCGGTGGCGAAGATCTGCTGGATGACAGTGTCGTGGAGGTCCATGCCGATGCGCTCGCGGTCCTCGAGCAGGGCGAGATCACGGACTCGCACATGCAGCCGGGCGTTCTCGATGGCAACGGCGGCGGCGGCCGCGAGCGCGACTGTGAGCTCTTCGTCGACGTCGGTGAACACCTCGCCGGACTGCTTCTCGGTCAGATACAGGTTCCCGAAGACCTCGCCGCGCACGATGATGGGCACGCCCAGAAACGAGGTCATCTCGGGGTGATTCGGTGGGAAGCCGAAGCTGTCGGGATGTTCATGGAGATCCGGCAGCCGCAGCGGCCGGGGATCGCTGATGAGCAGGCCGAGGATGCCATGTCCCTTGGGTAGATCGCCGATGGCCCGATGCGTTTCCTCGTCGATTCCGACCGTGATGAACTGGACCAACCCCGTCCGCGCCTCGTCGAGGACGCCGAGGGCGCCGTAGCGGGCGTCGACGAGCGCGGTAGCCGCCTCGACGATCCGCCGCAAGGTCGCCTCCAGGTCGAGGTCCGACCCCACGGCCATGACAGCGTCGAGCAGCTGCCGGAGGCTCGACGGCCCCGCGAAGCGACTGGACGCCATTCCCGATAATGGTAGGCGGAGCGTTCGTGATCCCGAAGGGCCCTGACCTCGGTCGAGCAAAATGGTCGCGGTCTCATCGGAGCAGACACGGCCTGTACGTGGTCGACCGAGTACGGCCGGAAAGTGAGCTCGCATGACTACATGGCGAACGGGACCCTTGGCGATCACCGGCGCCGACGGCCAGGTCGGCCGGGCGCTCCAGGCGCGGCTGAGTAACGGCCCGAACGAAGTGCGCCCCCTCGGGCGCGGCGCCGACCTCGGCGAAGCATTTCGGGACGCCGAGGTGGTCGTGCACCTGGCCGGAACGCTCCTGCCGAGGCGGCCCAACACGTACAAGGCGGCCAACCTCGACACCGTGCTCGCCACCGTCGCCGCCCTCGAGGGAAGCACCGTCGAGCGGGTGGTGTTCCTCAGCTTCATCACTGCCGACCCCCGGTCGTCGAACGCGTATCTGCACTTCAAGGGGGCTGCCGAGCACGCCTTGCGATCGTGCGGCGTCGGCGTGGTGATCTTCCGAGCCGACCACATCTTCGGGCCGCCGGCCGAGCCCGGCCCCACCGCGTCGGCGTTCCTCGCCAAGGAGGGCAAGGTGAGGGTCCTCGGCTCCGGGACCCAACGATTGGCGCCGATTTACCGCGACGACGTCGTGGAGGCGATCGCGCACAGCGCTCTCGACTCGACCACTCCCGCCGGTACGTACACACTCGCCGGGCCGGAGACGATGACCGCCGCGGAGTTCGCGCGGCAGCTCAACCCGCCGCCGCTTGACGTTCGATCGACCCCGCCGTGGCTGGCCAAGCTCCTCGCGCTCGTCGTGCCGTCTCTCTCGCGGCCGCTGGTGGAGGTCATGCTCTCCGACACGGTGACCGACGGCGATCCCGCCGCAACGGCCGAGACCTTTGGGGTCGTGTTGCACCGCGTCGCCGAGATCTGGAGTCGTTGACGAGTCACGGGCCGAGGCGGAACGGGGGATACGCGTCGGTCACGAGCAGCAGGGCATAGGCCGCTACTCGATCGGTCCACCGGATCAGGCCCACAACGAAGCGGAACAGGCCCTGCGGGTACCGGCCCGTGAACAAGATGGCGAACCAGGCGATGATGATCGCCACGACGCCGCCGATCCACAGCACGGCGAGGACGATGTAGTGCGGGATGGCCAGGAACCATTTCACCAGCGGTAGCCACCGGTTGAGGTCCCGTTTGACGTCGGGGTAAGGCACGGCCAGATGGACGGCCTGCTCCTCGTCGGTCGAGGGGTATTCGTCCCGAAGCAGAGCGGCGTAGACGCCGACGCGGTTCTGGAAACGAAGCAGCGCCAGGTTCCAGTCGAACCACCAGCGCGGGTACTTCTGGCGGACCACGATCATGAGGAGCGGGCCCCAGAAGAGAAGGCCGCCGGCCGCGGCGAACACGACCACCGTGGAGCGGTCGGCGGGCTGCCAGGTCCAGACGCCGCCGTTCACGGTGGCCAGCACGATTCCAATGGGGATGATCCACAGGAAGCGCAGCCCCGTCGTGAGCCGATTGAGCGAGCGGTCGGCTTCGTCAACCGAGAGCTGCAACGGATACGGCGGCGGCGGTACCTGGGTGGGAGCGCTCATGTCGTGCCTCTCTCGTGCCAACGCGGCGGGACACCCCCTTGTCGCGCCGAACGTACCGACGGACCAGGGACCAAGGTCCGCCCGCCCGCGACGCCGCCGGCTGCCCTTGGGGCGAAGGACTCGAGCGACAGTCGGCCGGTCCTATCTGCGAGGACCTTCGGCCCTGCCCCCGCCGGCCCGCCGGTGCGATGGTGTGGATGATGTTTCCGAGCTGCCCCTCTCTCGACGAGACATGTGAGATGGAGTCCCACGAGCTCGACCTCGCCACTTGCATGTGGCTACTGGCGACGGAGCGGGTGGGGCGCCTGCTGGTGCTCGCGCCGGAGCGGGTCGTCGTGCCCGTCGACTACGCCGTCGTCCGTGACACGGTGGTCGTGCGTGTGGACGATGGCCCGTACTCGGACGCGTGCCCGCCGGGCTCACTGGTCGCCTTCGATGTCGACGTATTCGATGTCTTCTCGCAGGTCGGATGGAGCGTGCACGTGCGGGGTGCCATTGACGGCGTAGTCGAGGCCGACTCGATGGACCCGTCGCTGCAAAAGCGTCTGCGGGCGTCGATGCGCCGGCCTGATGGGCGGTGGTTGCGGATCTCCGTGAAGGCCATCCGCGGTCGCTGGTTCCGACCACCCGAGCGAGCCCGGGTATTCGCCTCGACGGGGTTCGTCTAGGGGACCGAGGTGCCGGTAGCAGTCAGCTGCGATCGGCGCCCGGCACGATGAGCACCGGGCACGCCGCATGGTGGGCGACCTGCTGGCTGACGGATCCGAGGAGCAGACCCTTGAACCCGCCCAGACCGCGGCTGCCGACAACGACCATCCAGGCCCCTCCGGCGGCGGCGAGAATGGCGCGCGCGGGCAGGTCGTTCTCGATCCGCACGCTGGTCACGGCCAACTGCGCTCCGTCGAGCTCTTCCCGGAGGATCAGCTCGACGTCGGCGCGCGCCGTCGCCTCGCCATAGTTCGGATCGAAGTGACTGGCCGTCACCTCGTCGAGCAGTCCCCAGGCCAGCACGACCTCCAGTGAAGCGGCGTGGGCGATCGCCTCTTCAGCGGCCCGTCGCAGCGCGAGGCGGCTGTTGGCGGAGCCGTCGACCCCTACGACGATGCGAGCCGTCATTGGGGAGCGCTTCCCTCGCTGCTGGTCGACGGCACGCCCGTGAGTAGGTAGTCGACAGCACCGAAGCGCCAGGAGTCGGT
>JBKOXV010000257.1:0-5752 GCA_046725105.1 bacterium
CTCCGATGCTTCACCGCATCGAAGCGGGCGGCGTTGAGGCCGATCAGCCGCATGTCCTCGTTGGCGAACACGGTCCACGACCCGGTGGTGAAGTCCTGCAGCCGGGTGCCGACGGCCAGCACCACGTCGGCCTCGGCGGCCAGGCGGTTGGCGGCGTCGGCGCCCGTGACGCCGATCGGTCCGACGTAGCACGGATGGTCGGCCACGAGGCTCGACTTGCCCGCCACGGTCTCCACGACGGGCAGCCGGTGGTCGAGCGCGAAGCGGGCCAGCTCGCCCTCGGCGAGCGAATAGTGCACCCCGCCACCGGCGATCACGAGGGGGGCGCGCGCCGAGCGCAGCAGCTCGGCGGCCCGGCCCAACTCGTCGCGGCTCGGGCGCGGCCGCGGCACAGCGTGCACGGTGCGCTCGAAGAAGACGGCGGGGAAGTCGTAGGCGTCGGCCTGCACATCTTGCGGGAGGGCGAGGAAGGCGGGGCCGCAGTCTCCGGGGTCGAGCAGGACCGTCGTCGCCGCCGGCAACGACTGTACGAGCTGGGCCGGGTGGGTGATCCGGTCCCAGTAGCGCACGACGGGACGAAAGGCGTCGTTCACCGTTGTCGACGGCGCGCCCGGGTGCTCGACCTGCTGGAGGACGGGATCGGGAATGCGGCTGACGAAGGTGTCGCCGGCCAGCAGCAGGAGGGGTAGGCGGTTCGCCATGGCGACGCCCGCCGCCGTCACCATGTTGAGGGCGCCGGGGCCGATGGACGACGTCGCCACCATCACCTGTCGGCGGCGCTGCGCCTTGGCATAGGCGACGGCCGCCAGGGCCATGCCCTGCTCGTTCTGGCCCCGCCACGTCGGCAGCTCGTCGCGCACCTCCTCGAGCGCCTGCCCGAGATTGGTGACGTTGCCGTGGCCGAAGATGGCGAACACGCCGGGGAACAACGGCACCTCGACGTCGTCGATCGTGGTGCGTTGGGCGATCAGCCAGCGCACGAGGGCCTGGGCGGTGGTGAGCAGGACCGTGCGCATCACGCCTCCCGCAACGACACGACCGGTTCCCACTGGCCCGACTCCCAGGACCGCAGCACCGCCGCCTGCACGCTGACGTAGGCGACAGCGTCCTCGAAGCTCGGGTGGTGCGGCTGACCCGCCACGATGGAACGGCACAGCTCGTAGTCCTCGATGACGATCAGGTCCTCGAAGCCGATCCCGTTGGCCTGGCCGGGCACGAAGTGGCCGTGGTACGGGAACCGGTCACCGCTGAAGATCGTCCGGTAGCCGGCGTAGCGGCCGTCGGAGCGCAGGTAGAGCTGCAGCTCGTTCATCCGCTCGAAGTTCCATGCCAGCGCTCCGTCCGTGCCGTAGACCTCGAACGCCATCTGGCTCTCGGGTCCCACCATCGACCGGCTCGACTCGAACGAGCCCCGCGCGCCGCTCTCGAACTGGCACAGGACGCCGACATAGTCCTCATTGGTGACGGCACCGGTCGGGTCGTCTGGACCGCCGCGGTCGTAGTGCGTGCCGCGGGCCGGCGCCGGGACGGGTCGCGCCGTGATGAACGTCGCGCCGGTGCCGACGACCGACGTGATCGACCCGGACAGGAACATGCCGAGGTCGACGGCGTGGGACAGGAGATCGCTGGACACGCCGTAGCCACCCTCGTCGACCAGGTAGCGCCATGACAGGACGCCGAGCGGGTCGGCGCCGTAAGTCGAGAAGAACCGGCCGCGATAGTTGGTGATGGTGCCCAGCGCGCCGTCGTCGATGAGGCGCTTGGCCTCGAGCACCAACGGCGCCCACCGGTAGTTGTACCCGACCGCCGTCGTGACGCCGGCCTTGCGGGCGGCCCGCTCGGCTCGCACCGTCTGGTCGGGCGTGCCACCGACCGGCTTCTCGCACATCACGTGCTTGCCGGCGGCGGCGGCCGCCTCGATGACGGCCAGGTGCAGCATGTTGGGCGCCGTGACCACCACCACTTCGACCTCGGGATGGTCGACGACGCGCTGCCACTCGATGACGCTCTCTTCGAACCCGAAGCTGGCCACCGCCTCGTGGGCGCGGGCGACGGCGCTGTCCGCGCACACGACGAGGCGAGGATCGAAGGTGCGCTCGGGGAACAGCGACGGGATACGGCGCATCGAGCGGCTGTGGGCCTGGCCCATCCAGCCGAGGCCGACGACGCCGACCCCGAGCGACCGGCGCGCCGTCACGCCCTCACCCGGCCGGCGGCCGACGTCATCGGGCAGCGGGGATCGGTGGGCATTCCCGCCCACGTGTCGCGCACCCAATGGTGGGCGGGGTCGTCGCAGAAGGCCATCGACCGCTCCTCGCCCGGTCCGGCCAAGATGTTGAGGTAGTACATCGTGTAGCCGGGCGCCGCCACGCAGGGGCCGTGATAGCCGCGCGGGATGAGGAAGACGTCGCCGTCGCCCACCACGACGTGCTCGTCGAGCTCACCGTCGGGCGTGTACAGCCGGTGGAAGCCGAAGCCGGCGTCTCCCTCGATGCGGAAGTAGTAGATCTCCTCGTTGTTCACTGGGCACTCGGGCGAGTCGTCGTGGCGGTGCGGCGGGTAGCTCGACCAGTTCCCGTCTGGGGTGAGCAGCTCGACGCACATGAGACGATCGGCTCCGGTGAAGACCTCCGGCGCGCAGAAGTTGGTGACTTGCCGGGTCGACGGGCCGGCGCCGCGGATCTCGACGGGCACGGCGTCGGCCGGCACGTACTGCGGCGTGAGGCGCCGCTCGGCCCGCGCCGTCGGCAGCGCCATCTCGGCGCCCGCCGCCGACGACAGGCGGACCTCGGCGTCCCTCGGTACGTAGGCCCAGTCGGTGACGCGGCTGAAGACGTCGTCGCGGCCGCCGAGGACGAACCGCTCGCCGTCGACTTCGACGACGAGCGAGCCCGACAGGGGCAGGACCGCCAGCTCATCGGTACCGGTGGCGATGGTGCGCGTCTCGGCGGCACCGAGGCGCACCACGCGCAAGCCGCAGTGCCGCCACCCGGCTTGCTCGGGCGTGAGCACGACGGGATCACCATCGCCGAGGGTGCCCGCCGGCCAGTGCAACCTCATCGCAACGCCTTGGCCTTGGCTTCCACCAGGTCGGCGGCCGCCGCCACTGCTCCGGCGACGTCGCCGTCGGCCGGGTAGAGCAGCGACCTTCCGACCACCAGGCCTCGGCAGTGCGGATGACCAAGCGCCCGTTCCCACGACGCCAGGGTGGCGGAGGGGTCACGTCCGAGCGGGCCACCCAGAATGAGCGACGGGCAGGTGCTGGCCTCCATCACGCGTTCGACGCCGTCGCCGGCCGGCACCTTCAACCACGTGTAGGCGGACGTCGCTCCCAGGCCGGAAGCCACGGCCGCCGCCGTCACCAGCCGGTCGACGTCGTCGTCGGCGACGGCCCGACCGGCGCCGTCCTTGCGGTACGGCAGCGGCTCCACCATCGCCATCAGCCGGCGATCGGCGAGCTCCGTGACGGCCCGCCCGCACGCCTCCAACGTCGACGCCGTGCCGGCATCCACGTCGTCGAGACGCAGGAGCACCTTGCCGCCGTCGAGGTGAGCATCGTCGATGTGCTCGGCGTCGTAGGCCGTCATGCGGTCGTCGATCTCCCATCGGGCGCCCATGATCCCGCCGCGGTTCATGGTGCCGACGGCCACCCGGTCGTCGAGGACCCCGAGCAGCACGAGGTCCTCGAGAACGTCGGCACACCCGAGCACGCCGTCGACGCGGGGGTGGTCGAGCGCCAGGGCGAGACGGTCGAGCAGGCGACGGCGATCGGCCATCGCCATGGCGTCGGCGCCGACGCGCAGTGCGCCGCGAGCCGGGTGGTCGGCGGCGACGACGAAGAGCACCCCGTCGGGCGCCAGGGTGGCCCGACGGCGGCGTACGGCCAGGGCGGCGGCGATGCGGTGCGGGTCGCGCACCCGCGCCTCGAGGAGGTCGGCGAAGGCGGCGTCAGCGATCGGCACCGCTCGTCTCCAGGAGGGCGTCGACCTCGCCGGCGGTGGGCATGGCGTCGGAGCACAGGAGCCGGGAGGCCACGATGGCGCCGGCGGCATTGGCGTAGGTGACGGCCCGCTCCGGGTCCCAGCCGGCGAGCAGCCCGTGGCACAGGGCGCCGCCGAAGGCGTCGCCGGCGCCGAGGCCGCACACGACGGTGACCGGCACGGGCGGAACGACGCCGCGGCGCTCGGGCGTGGCCACCAGCACACCGTCGCCGCCGAGCTTCACGATGGCGATCTCCACGCCGCGGGCCAGGAGCCGATCGGCGGCGCCGTCGGGGTCGGCGGTGCCGACGGCCACCTCGCACTCGGTACGGTTGCCGACGGCGACGGTGGCGTGGTCGAGCAGGGCACCGATGGCGTCGCGGGCGGCCTCGACCGACGGCCAGAACATGGCCCGATAGTCGAGGTCGGCGACGGTGTGACGGCGCCGGGCGCGTGTCTCCAGCATCGCCATCGTGGTGGCCCGACTCGGTTCGGCCGACACGGCCGTACCCGTGACCCAGAAGATCGGCACGGCGCCGACGACGTCGAGGTCGACCTCGTCGAGGGTGATGGTGAAGTCGGGCGCCGTGGGCTCGCGGTAGAAGAGGATGGGCGGGTCCTCGGGCGGGTCGAGCACGGCGAAGGCGAGCGGCGTCCGCAACGTGGGATGGGTGCCAACGAAGCGGGTGTCGACGCCGAACGAGGCGAGCTTGGCCCTCACATAGGCGCCGAACGGGTCGGCGCCCACCTTGGTGAAGACGGCGGCGGCGTGACCGAGGCGGGCCGCCGCCACAGCGACGTTGGTGGGGCTTCCCCCGATCGACTTCACGAAGTGCGTGACCTCGTTCCAGTCGAAGTTCATCTCCTCGGCGTACAGGTCGACGCTGACCCGCCCGACCGTCAACAGCTCCAGCTCGCGGGATACCGCCTCCGTCAAGCGCCGCCACCTCTCGAGCCGACGACGACCTCCAGCTCGTGGGTGAGCTCTTCGAGCTCGGCGCCCCCGGCCATCAGCCGCGTCAGCTGCTCACGGGTGATCTCGTCCTTGCCGTAGTTGCCGAGGCTGCGGCCCCGGTTGAGGATGAGGAAACGATCACCCACCGGATAGGCGTGGAGAGGGTTGTGGGTGATGAAGATCACGCCCAACCCCCGGTCGCGCGCCGTCACGATGTAGCGCAGGACGTATCCCGACTGCTTGACACCGAGAGCCGACGTCGGCTCGTCGAGGATCAGGGCCTTGGCGCCGAAGTAGACAGCGCGGGAGATGGCCACGGACTGGCGCTCGCCACCCGACAGCGTGCCGACGGGCTGTTCCGGGTCTCGCACGTCGATGCCCATCTTGGCGATCTCGGCGACGGCGATCTCCTTGGCGGTGGCCACGTCGAAGCGTTCGAACGGCCCCCAGCCCTTGGTGGGCTCCGAGCCGAGGAAGAAGTTGCGCCAGATCGCCATCAACGGGACGGTCGCGAGGTCCTGGAAGACGGTCGCGATGCCCGCCTCCTTCGCGTCGCGCGGCGAGCCGAACGTGATCGGCGTGCCCTCCAGCAGGAGCTCCCCCTCGTCGTGCTCGTGCACGCCGGACAGGATCTTGATGAGCGTCGACTTGCCGGCGCCGTTGTCGCCCAGCACGCACGTCACCTGGCCGGCGTTGACGACCGTAGACACGTCCTTCAGCGCGATGACGTTGCCGAAGTACTTGCCGATGCCCTTGACCTCGAGCAGCGCGCTCATCGCCGTGCTCCTTCCGCGCGGCGGCGGACGTAGGTGTTCAC
>JBKOXV010000250.1:0-10266 GCA_046725105.1 bacterium
GGGGAGCGACGAGTCGTTCGAGCCGTCCACGGTCGGTGATGTTGTGCATACTGTTCGTGACCAGCCGATCGGGGAGGGCCTCATGGAACGACACGTGCCTCGCTCGTCCGTGAAGCGAATGGCGGGCGCCGCCGTCGTGGCGGTCGCCGTGGGCGTGAGCGGGAGCCTGGCGCTGGCCGGGGCGGCGCCGGTGAGGCCGGCGGCGGTTTCGGCGTCGGAGGCGTCGGCCATCGTCTCGATCTCCCCGGTGCGCGTGCTCGATACCCGACCCGGGCCCGGGTTCGTCGGCCCGGGGACGCCTGGCCCGCTCGGGCCGGCCGCCACCGTCGACCTCGGGCTCACGGAGCCGACCGGCCCCTTGCCGCCGGAGGCCGCGGCAGCGGTCCTCAACGTGACGATCGACCAGGACGCCACGTTCTCGAGCTTCCTCACGATCTGGCCGACGGGGGAGCCACGGCCCGACACGTCGGCCAACAACGCCGAACCGGGGTTGGTCAGCGCGAACTCGGCCATTGCCAAGATGGGCGCGGGCGGCAGCATCAGCATCTACAACCAGCGCGGCGACACCAACGTCGTCGTCGACGTCATCGGGTATCTGGTGCCGCTGGCCCAGGTGTCCGGGCTCGGCGGGCCGCACTTCCTCATCGGCAGCGGGGCGCCGGACGCCAGCCTCGGCAGCAACGGCGACACGTATCTCGATCGCTCCACGACGAACTTCTACGGACCCAAGACCGGAGGCGACTGGGGCGCGCCCATCGTGCTCGGCGGTGGTGGCAC
The DNA here is from genome assembly GCA_046725105.1 of bacterium. GTDB lineage: Bacteria > Actinomycetota > Acidimicrobiia > Acidimicrobiales > Ilumatobacteraceae > DASXAI01. The sequence continues at coordinate 778 of JBKOXV010000250.1, forward strand.
CGGCCCGACCGGACCGACCGGCCCGAGTGGACCGGTGGGGCCGTCCGGGCCGAGCGGCCAGGCGGGGGGCCTGATCTCCGCCTACAACGCCCGTGCAAACCTGGGCACCGTCACCGTAATCATCGGCACAGCACTCATCCCGTTCCCGGACAACCCGGTCTCCTTCGGCGGCGCCATAACTCCGAACGGTGCCAACACCGTCTTCACCATCGGCCAGACCGGCACGTACCGCGTGAGCTATCGGCTTTCGACGACGGTCACGCTCGTCGGCGCCTCGGTCGACGTCGTCGTGAACGGCTCGCCGCTCGGCCACTCGTTAGACTTGGCCGGAGTCGGTACACAGAGTGACGAGATGCTTCTGCAGCTCACGGCTGGCACCACTGTCTCCGTCGCCATCATCTCCCTCGCTGCCCTCGGCGTCGCGGGCGGCTCGGGCGAGGTCATGTTCGAACGAGTTGCCTGAGCGGGCAGTTTCCCGACTCACTCGCAACGAGTCGGCTAATTGCGATGAGCCGACTGGTTCCATCGGCGTCGGCAAATTGCCCGCGCGCGAACGGAGGAGCACAGTGCGATCGCAGCCGGCGTCACCACGATCATCATCTTCGTCAAGGACCTCGAAGCGGCCAAGCCGCTCTACAACCGGCGGCTCGGGTCGGAGGCCATCGCCGACCAGCCGTACTACGTCGGCTACCGCGTGGCGGACCAGGACATCGGCCTGGACCCGAACGGCCACAGCAAGGGCATGACCGGCCCGCTCCCCTACTGGAACGTAGACGACGTCAACGACACGCATCAGGCGCTGGTCGACGCCGGCGCCACGGCGGTGGCCGACACCAAGGACAAGAAGGCGATGGCCGCCCTCGAAGCCTTCGGACTGCTGTTCTTCAACGACATGACGATCGTTCTCGATCGCTACTGCTCGAGATGGGCGACACCATCCGGCCCAGCCAGGCCGACCTCGAACGGCTCGCTCCGGCACCTTCCTCACCGAGATCGAGCGCCGATTCGTCTAACCGGCGACCGACGCCGAGCCTCTCGGCGTGGCGATCGGATGGCGGCCGAAGAACTCAGCCAGGCCCTGCGCCAGCGCCGTGGGATTCTGAACCATCAGCAGATGCCCCGCCCCGGGAACCGACAGCCGCTCGGCCTGTGGGAACCACGATTGGATGAGCTCGCTGCCTTCGACGAAACGGCCGACGCTCTCCGGTCCGAGAACGTTGAGCACTGGCACAACGACGTGCGCCGCATCACCAGGACCGAAGCTGAAGCGCTGCACGGCGGGCATCTCCGCCTGGAAGAACAAATCGGCCTCCCCGAGCGCCTCCTCGAAGGCTCCCGGCACGGCGCGCTCCAGGTCGGCGCGGTAGCCGTCACCACACACGTGCCGCAGGAACCCGTCGATCGCCCCCGCCGTGTCACTGGATTTGTAGGCGGCCACGACGGGCTGAAGGGCGGCCGCTACCTGTGCGGAGCTGGAGATGCCTCGCGCCGCCGGTTCGAGAAGAGCGACCGAACCGACGCGCTCCGGCGCATCTTTCGCCAGCTGGAGCGCGACCAACGCCCCATAGGAGTGGCCCACGACGTGGGCCGACGGCCAGCCCACGCGCTCCATCAGTCGTGCGCACGTCGCGGCATCGTCCTCCACGGCGAGCGGCCGGTAGGCCCCCGTGTCGGACTTCAGGCGCCTCCGATACCGCAGCGTCGACCAGCCGGGCGCATGCTCGACGAGCGGCCCGTACCACGACACGAAGGCACTGGCGTGCACCAAGACGACGCGCTCGCCGTCGCCGTGCAGCTGATAGGTCAGCTCGACGTCATCGAACCCCCACGTATCCATGACGACACCCCCGACGATCCACTAAACAGACACTGTAGTGAATTAGTGGTTACTGTAGTGGAATGGCCGGCGAAGTCAAGACCCGGCGCAGCTATCAGTCGCAGCTGCGCGCCGACCAGGCCCAGCAGACTCGACGTCGGGTGCTGGAGTCGGCTCGCCGGTTGTTCGTCGCGCACGGCTACGCCGGTACCACGGTGGCCGCCGTCGCCGATGACGCCGGCGTCTCCCCGGAGACGATCTACCTCTCGCTCGGGGGGAAACGTGGTCTGCTCGAAGGGGTCATGGACATCACCGGTCCGCACGACTCCGCCGCCGACGACGAGAAGTGGTGGCGTGACGTGGCCGACCGGCCCGACGCCCGCGACCGACTGGACAAGATGGTCGAGTACAGCTGCCGAATCCTGGCTCGCACCCAGCCGATCCACGCCATCATCCGCGGCGCCGCGGACAAGGAGGCGTTCGCGGCCTCATTCGGCCGGCAACTGCTCGCCGAACGGCTCGCCAACCAGACCGAGCGGATCCGGCGCTACCTCGGCGACGAGCTGAAGGCGGGACTCTCGCTCACGGAGGCCGGCCAGCGGTTCTGCGCCCTCGCCAGTCCCGAGCTCTACCACCTGCTCACCGTCGAACTCGGCTGGACCGCCGAGCACCACCAGAGGTGGCTCACCGAACTGATGCGGAACGAGCTGCTCGGGTCAGACGAGGTCAGGCCCCCGGCGGACGGTAGGAGACCGACGTCTTCATCGCCTCGTCCATCTCCTCCGGCGTCATCAACACGACGGTCTCGACGCCGCTGAACGCTCCGGACGACCCGACGGCCGTGGCGACGGCCGCCGCCGCCGCATGGTCGGGCAAGTCGATGACGGCAAACACATCGGTGGGCCCGAAGGCGAAGTAGTACGACTCGACTGTGCCGCCGACTCCGCCGACCAGCTCTTCGGCGGCACGGCGGCGGGCGCTGCCCCCGTCCTTGACGAGACCCCTGATCCCGGCGGCGTTGTAGGACGCCTTCACCAGATACTTCGGCATGGTCACCCCCCAATCGCGTGACGCCCACACACAAGTCCCCGACCGAGCCAGCGTCAAGGGTCGCTCGACTGGGCCACGCGGACGATGCGGGTGCCGACGTTCCCGCCGCCCAGCAGATCGACGAAGGCCTGCGGGGCGTTCTCGAGCCCGACGACCTCGTCGTGCAACGACTCGATCTCGCCCGCCTCGAGCCAGGCCCGTAGCTGCTCCCGCGCCTCGTCGTACCGCGCCGCGAAGTCGAAGACGAGGAACCCTTCCATGCGAACGCGGTTGTTGACGAGGAGCCCGGGAATCCCACGCGGGCCGGGCGCGGGGTCGGACGTGTCGTACTGGGAGACGACGCCACAGCAGACGATGCGTCCGTGGGGCTTCATGCGGCGCAGCGCCGCGCCCAGGATGTCGCCGCCGGTGTTGTCGAAGTACACGTCGATGCCGTCCGGCGTGGCGGCCTTGAAGTCCTCGCGGAACGTCTCGGCCCGATGGTTGACGGCGGCGTCGAAGCGCAGCCTTCCGGTCAGCAACTCGCACTTCGCATCCGACCCGGTGACGCCGACGACCCGGCATCCCTGGAGCCGAGCGATCTGGCCGACGAGATGGCCGACCGATCCGGCCGCCGCACTCACGACCACCGTCTCGCCGGCCCGAGGCTGGCCGATCTCGAGCAGCCCGAAGTAGGCGGTGAGCCCGTTCGTGCCGAACAGCGAGAGGTGCAGAGCCGGGTCGACACCGGGATCGACACGGCGGGCGTCGCGTGCCGGCAGGGTCGCGTAGTCCTGCCAACCGGTGCCGCCCACGACGAGGTCACCCGGTGCGACGCCGTCGACGGTCGACGCCTCGACGCGGCCGACCCCCGTCCCGCCCATCACGACGCCGGTGGTTGGGGCGCCGGCGTAACTGGCGCTGCCCTGCAGCCCGGCCCGCTGACCGGCACCGATCGTGACGGCGAGCGTGCGGACGAGCACCTCGCCCTCGCCGGGCGTCGGCACGGCCGACGTCTGCATCACGTAGTCGTCGGCGGCGAGGCGGCCAGATGGCAGGGTGGTGATAATGACCTGACGGTTCTCCGTCACTGCGCGCATGGTAAGGCAAGCCGCGCTGTGGCCGTCCCATCGAGGAGGTTCGCATGAGCACGTCGTTTCCAGGAGAATCCGCCGAGTACCGGGCCGCCCGCGACCGGCTCTTGCAGCAGGAAGTGGAGCTGCGCCGAATGACAGAAGCGGTGGCGGCGTCACGCCGCGCCCTCCCGCCCGGGGGCATCGTGCCGGAGGACTACGTCTTCGAGGGCATCGGCTCCGATGGTCATCCCGCCAAGATCACCTTGTCCGACCTCTTCGAAGGCGGCAAGGACACCCTGTTCATCTACAACATGATGTTCCCCCGTGCTCCTGACGAGGACCTGCCATGCCCGTCGTGCACCCAGTTCCTCGACTCCTTCGACGGTGTCGCGGAACACGCCGCCGAACGCATCAACGTCGCCGTCGTCGCCAAGGCCGACCTGCCCCGCCTGCTCGCTCACGCTGACTCTCGCGGCTGGCGCCGCCTCCGGCTGCTCTCGTCGGCCGGCACGACCTACAACCACGACTACCGCGGAGAGGCCGACGACGGCCGCCAACAGCTGCCGATGCTGAACGTCTTCCACCGCCAGGGGGACACCATCCGACATTTCTGGGGTTCGGAGTTGCTGTTCGAGCCGCCCGACCCGGACCAGGACCCGCGCCACGGCGAGACGATCGACCCGCTCTGGAACCTGTTCGACTTCACGCCGGACGGGCGGGGGCGTGACTGGTACCCCGCTCTCAGCTACCGCTGATCGTTCCGACCGGCTGTATAGTCGCTTGCACATTGATAGTGACTAGCGGAGGTGACCGTGTCGCTCGTCCATGACGACGCCGCCCTGGACGCCTACTCGGCCGCCGTCGTCTCCGTCGCGGAGCGCCTGCTGCCCAGCGTGGCCAGCCTGCACATCGGAGGCGGCCGGGGCGGCACCGGTTCGGCCGTCGCCATCTCGGCCGACGGTCTACTCATCACGTCGGCGCACGTCGTGCGGACAGCGCGGACGGGCGTGGCCACCTTCGTGGACGGCCGCGAAGTGGGCATCGACGTCGTAGGCGCCGATCCCTTCTCCGACCTGGCCGTGCTGCGCGCCCAGGAAGGTGGCTTGGACGCCGCCGTGCTCGGCGACGCCGATCGACTCCACGTCGGCCAGCTCGTCGTCGCCATCGGCAGCCCGCTCGGCTTCGGCGGCTCCGTCTCGGCCGGCGTCGTGTCGGCCCTTGGTCGATCGCTACCCGCCGGCGATGGCCGTCGGGTCCGCATCGTCGACAACGTCATCCAGACCGACGCCGCCCTGCACCCAGGCAACTCCGGCGGCGCCCTCGCGGACAGCCAGGGCCGCGTGGTCGGCATCAACACCGCCGTGGTCGGGCCGGGGGTGGGCCAGGGCCTCGGCCTCGCCGTGCCGATCAACAGCTACACCACCGACCTGATCGGCCAGCTGCTGGCGACCGGCCGCGTGCAGCGGGCCTACATCGGCCTCGGCGGCGACGCCCGCGCCGTGCCGGCGTCGGTGGCGGCGCGGACGGGCCAACGACGGGCCGTCGGCGTCACCTCGGTGTTGGACGGTGGACCCGCCAGCCGCGCCGGCATCCGCTCCGGCGACTTCGTCCTGACGCTCGCCGGTCAGCCGGTCGCCAGCGTCGGCGATCTCCAGCGGCTGCTCACGGCGGGACGCATCGGCGTGCCGCTCACCGTCGAGGTCGGGCGCGGCGGCGACGTGCTCACCGTCACGATCGTGCCGCAGCCTCTCGACGTGTGACCCGCCGCTAGTCGCCGGAGCGGCGGCTGGTGAGGTCGTCGATGACCAGAGCGGCGGCGATGCCCGCCATCCACACATCTTTGGACAGCGCGGTCCCCTGCTCAGTGGGACGGAGACTGCCCGGCCGGCGCATGCCGGGCGTGCGGAGGTAGAGGCCGAGCAGGCCACCGGAGAACGCCCCCAGGGCGACGCCGACGACCGCGGCCGGTATCACCGGGATCAACAGGGCGCTGCCGAGCGCGATCTCCGCGGTCGACAGGGCTTTGGCGAACTGCTCGGGCGTCAGGCGCTTCAGGAACGGGTACGTGCCCGACGCGAAGCCGTGCAGTTGCTCGGCGCCCTCCGGATGGGCGCTCCGCTTCGTCAACCCACTGTTGAGGATGAAGGCGCCGGTGACCAGGCGGAGTGGAAGTCGATGAAGGCGAACGTTCTTCATGAGGACCCCCCGGCTGAGAATCAGGCCGATGAAGCCGCGCCCGACAGCTCGTCCGAACTCTATCGGCGCGGCGCCGCGCCGCCTCTCAGACTGGCGTCCAGGTGACCGGCAACCGCTTGATCCCGTGGATGAACGGCGACAGCAGGATCGCCGGTTCCTCGGCGGCGACGATGTCGGGCGTCTGCCGGCGGAGCTCGGCGAACGCCATGGTGATCTCACGGCGAGCCAGGTTGGCACCGAGGCAGAAATGGGCCCCGCCGGCGCCGTACCCGACCTGCGGATTCGGGTTCCGCTGGACATCGAACGTCCACGGCTCGGGGAACTTGTCCTCGTCGCGGTTCGCCGAGTTGTACCACATGGTCACCTTGTCGCCGGCCGCCATCCTGGTGCCGCTGACCTCGGTGTCCTCGGTGACGGTCCGGCGCATGTAGATCACGGGCGAGGCCCAGCGGACGATCTCCTCGGCCGCCGACCGGGCCGTACCGCCGAAGTCGCCCCACCAGAGGTCACGTTGCTCGGGATAGCGGGTGAGGGCGACGATGCCGTGGCTGATGGCGTTGCGAGTCGTCTCGTTTCCCGCCGTGCACAGCAAGATGAAGAACGAGGCGATCTCGCTGGAGCTGAGACGCTCACCGTCGAGCTCGGCTTGTACGAGGTTCGTCGTGAGGTCGTCTCGGGGGTGCGCTCGACGGTCCTCGGCGAGAGCCATGCCGTAGGCCCCGATCTCCTGCGAGACCTTCTCGAACTCCTCGTAGGTGGCCGCGACGTCGGGGTCACCGAGACCGAGGATCACGTTGGTCCAGTAGAAGACCTTCTGGTGATCGTCGTCGGGGATCCCCATCATGTCGCAGATCACTTGGAGGGGTAGCGGGCCGGCCAGCTCGGCCACGACGTCGCATTGGCCGTCGGGATGGCGCTCCACCATGGCGGTCACGAGCCGCTGGGCGCGCTGGCGTACGTACTCCTCCACGGCGGTCACGACCTTCGGCGTGAACGCCTTTTGCACAATGGACCGCAGCCGGAAGTGCCTCGGGTCGTCGAGGGCGATCATCGATCCGTAGAACTCGGCCACGTCGGGCGGCTGGTCGGCGATGACGATGTTGGGGCGGGAGCTGAAGATCTGCGGATGGCGACTCACGTGCCACACGTCGTCGAACCGGGTGACGGCCCAGTGGCCCTTGCCGACCGGGAAGCCGGGCAGCTCGGGCTCGGCGTGGAAGGAGATGGGCGCCTCCCGCCGCAACGTGGCGAAGGCGCCGTCACGAATGTCGCCATCGAGCGCCCAGAAGGCGTAGGAGCCGAGATCGATGTCGCCGAGAGGCACATCTGGTGGCGCCGTGCCGTTCACCCGCGTCGCGATCCCCATGCCGTCGCACCTCGCGTCTCCCCGTCCCCAGACGGATTGCCGCAGCCTACGACGTCACCTCGACAGAGACGGGCTCGACTGCTAACGTACAACCGGATGGTTGTAGATAGGTTGACCGACGAGGCCGCCGACGGGGTCTTCCACGCACTCGCCGATGCCACTCGCCGCGACATCCTTCGCCGCTCGGTCCGGGGCGAGCTGTCGGTGTCTCGGTTGGGCGAGGCCTATCCGATGAGCTTCGCCGCCGTGCAGAAGCACGTCGCCGTGCTGGAGCGCGCCGGCCTGGTCACCAAGGAGCGCCGCGGTCGGGAGCAGCTCGTGCGCACCAACCCCAAGGCGGTACGCCGGGCGCAGCAAGCGCTCGATCAGGTCGAGACGGCCTGGCGCGGCCGTTTGGACCGGATGGGGGAACTGCTCGCGCTCGACCATGACCCACGAGACACGAACCCGAGAGGACAGCACCGATGACCGTCACGAACATCGACAAGGACTTCGACCGCTTGACCCTCACGCTGACTGCCGACTTCGCCGCCCCGCCCGAGCGAGTCTGGCAGCTGTGGGCCGATCCACGGCAGCTGGAGCGCTGGTGGGGACCACCGAACTACCCGGCGACGTTCGAGCAGCACGACCTCACTCCCGGGGGTGAAGCCACGTACTTCATGACCGCGCCCGAAGGGGACAAGTACCGCGGCTGGTGGCGAGTGGCGGCGGTCAACCCGCCGAAGTCGCTCGAGTTCACCGACGGCTTCGCCGACCAGGACGGCGAGCCGGTCGCCGACATGCCCACCACCAGGGTGTCCGTGCATCTCAGCGAGCACGACGGCGGCACCCGGATGGAGCTGCGCTCCGTCTTCGACAGCCGCGAGGGGATGGAGAAGCTGGACAGCATGGGCATGGCCGAAGGCCTGCGGCTGGCGGTCGGGCAGATGGACGGTCTGCTCGCCGCCTAGCAGGCTCGTTTGCCCACCGGCGGGCAGGGGAAGACTGGAGGGATGTCCAACACCTTCCCGACGCTGCGGTCGGTGGTCCTCGACGCTCCCGACGCTCGCGGCCTGGCCGAGTTCTACCGGCAGCTCCTCGGGTACGAGTATCGGCCGGGTGACGAGCCGCCACCTCCGGGAGAGCCGGACCCGGCGGGAACGGACTGGCTCGTGCTCGTCGATCCCGGCCGGAAGGCGAGGCTCGCCTTCCAGCACGTCGACCGGTTGACGCCCTCCACATGGCCCGACGGCGACGTGCCGCAGCAGCTGCACCTCGATTTCAGCGTCGTCACCGCCGAGGAGCTCGTCGCCCAACATGAGCGGGCGCTCTCCTTGGGTGCGCGTCTGCTGCTGGATCGCTTCGACGATCCGGACGAGCCGCTGTACGTGTACGCCGACCCCGCCGGCCATCCGTTCTGCATCTTCGTGGCGCCTCTGCTCTAGGGCGCCACGACGATGAGGTCGAGCTGGTGGTCCGGGGAGGCGGCGCGGCCTCAACGGCGTTGCTCGTGATCGATCGCTCGGCCCGCTGACGAGTCCGGCGCCGGCACGGCGATACCGTGCCGATGTGTCGACACATTGGACGCTCGGATGCGACGCCGCCGACCCGCATCGGATTGCGGCGTTCTGGGCGAATCCGCTCGGGTATGTGGCTGAGCCCGGCTATGACCACCCGGACGGCGCCTCCATCATCGACCCGGACGGCGTGGGTCCGGCCATCGGGTTTCTCAGGGTGCCGGAGGGCAAGACCGCCAAGAACCGGATCCACATCGACATCCGAGTGGCAGGTGAACCGCCGTGGGACATGGCCGAGCGCGAGAAGCTCATCCGTGCGAAAGCGGCCGAGCTGGCCACCGCCGGGCGACGGCTGTCCGTGAGGATTCCAACTGCGATCACCTCGGCCACATCGTGATGCTCGATCCGGAAGGCAACGAGTTCTGCGTCGCGTGACGTAGTGGCTCACCAGGCCCGCGTGCGGCTCGGCGTGATGCGAATCGTGATCGGATAGTCGGCGGCGATCTGCTC